>DVMA01000021.1 GCA_018715195.1 Candidatus Coproplasma excrementavium
ATTCGGGTTTAGGTGGCGACACTGTCGCGGTTAAAGCAGTACGCTGGAGGTATCGGTCGGGTCGAATGTATCCTTGTTGCCGGAGCTGTATGTGGGGTGTACGGAAAACGAATTGTAGTCTGCGGGCAGAAGTCGCGGCGCGTAACCCGTTATGTCCCTGAATACTCTGTTAAAGTTGCGTATCGACCCGAACCCGCAGCATATCGCCGTTTCTGTTATGGTGTTCTTGCCCTCGCGCATCATCTCTATGGCCTTTTCTACGCGCACCATATTCAGGTAGCGCGTAAATGTGGTGTCCGCCATATGCTTGAACAGCTTGGAAAAGTGCGACTCGCTCACGGACATGAATTTTGCCGCATCGGCAAGAGTGTAGTTGGCAAAATTTTTGTCGATGTCGTCTAAAAGCCTTCTGAAATTGTTTTCGCTTTCACCGCTTTTTTTGTCTACCGCGCAGGTGGGCTCGTTTGCAAAGATATCGATAAGCAGTCGCTCCGTTCTGTTGAGCGCGCTAATCGGCGAAAGACGGGTCATGGGGTGCATATCCAAAGAGAGTTTTTCTGCAAGGGCGGGGAAGTTGTAATCTTTTGTAAGCAGCGGTGTTGCAAGCTGGAATCCGTCCGTCACCCTTTGCAGCGGCTTTTGCGCAAATATGAACAGCAAAAGTATGCTGTCGCCGTCAGAATGTATGTAATGCACGCTTTCAGACTGTATGAATATCGCTTGGCCCTGTTCAACCGTATAAGTCTGGTTGGCTATATGTACAGTGGCGCGGCCCTTTTCCGCATACACTATCTCGTGGTCGGAGTGCCAGTGCGGCAGATTGCTCAGATTTTTATATCTGCCAACCCATACCTTTATATTTTTATCGTATTCGCGGTGCTCGTGCCGTGCCTGCATAAATTCACCTTTATCTCTTTTTTTCTATTATAGCATAAATGACTGAAATTGTCTATATTGTGATAAAAACTTTCTTGAAGGCGGCGCCTTTTGAGGCTATACTGAAAGCAGATAAAAAGGTCTGCGAAACTGCTGACGCGGAAATGCATGGAAAAAGACTTCGCAATGTTCGGCCTCATCGCAGATACCGATGTGAAAATTATTGAAAGGTGAATGAATATGACCATACACGAAAAATCTGTTGACGCTATACGCATTCTCTCCGCGGAGATGATTTCCAGGGCTAAATCGGGTCACCCAGGCATATGCTTCGGCGCGTCGCCAATCGTTTACTCGCTCTATTCAGATATAATGAATTATAACCCCGCCGACCCCGCGTGGGAGAACAGGGACAGGTTCGTTCTGTCGGCAGGTCACGGCTCGGCAATGCTGTATGCGGCGCTCAGTCTGTTCGGGTTCGGTCTGAAAAAGGAAGACCTGATGTCCTTCCGTCAGCTCGGCTCAAAAACGCCCGGTCATCCCGAATGGGGCGTAACCCCAGGCGTGGAAGTTTCCACGGGTCCGCTCGGTCAGGGTGTGGCAAACGCCGTCGGTCTTGCGCTGGCCGAGGCGTACCTTGCGGCAATATTCAACCGCGAAGGTTTTCCCGTTGTGGACCACTATACATATGCGCTCTGCGGCGAGGGCTGCCTTGAAGAGGGCATCTCCTACGAGGCCTGCTCCTTTGCAGGTACGCAGAAACTAGGCAAGCTGATTCTTTTTTACGACTGCAACCATATTTCCATAGAGGGCAACACGGACGACGCCTTTGGCGACAACGTTGCCGCAAGGTTCTCTTCGCAGGGGTGGCAGGTGCTGGAAGTTGCGGACGCCAACGACTTGTCTGCAATACTTGCCGCCGCAAAGCAGGCTAAGGCAGACGCGGAAAGACCCTCGCTTATAATCTGCCATTCGCAGATAGGTTACGGCACGCCCGTATCGGGCAGCGCAAAGGCGCACGGCACGCCCCTTTCAGAAGATGAGCTCCGCCGCACCAAGGAATTTTTCAACTGGAACGAACAGCCCTTTGAAGTGCCTTCCGCAGTAAGATACAACTGCGCGGAAATTGCAAAATCGCACGCAGCCGCAGAGGAAGAGTGGAAAAAGATGTTCGCTTCTTACTGTGAAAAATATCCCGAACTTGCGGCGCTCTATGCGCGTTATTTTGAAAATTCACCCGCGGATATGTCCGATTTATTTGAAAGACTGTGCACGGAAAAGCCCGAGGCTTCACGCATTTCGGGCGGGGTGGTTATCAACGAGGCGGCGGCCGTATATCCCAATCTGCTCTCCGGTTCGGCAGACCTCAGTCCCTCTACAAAGACTAATCTTACCGGAGAAAAGTGGTTCTCGCCCGAGTGCAGAACGGGTCGCAACATTCACTTCGGCATACGCGAACACGCAATGGCCGCAATTTGCAACGGCATAGCGCTTCACGGCGGACTTAAAATAATCTGCTCTACGTTCTTCGTTTTCTCCGACTATATGAAGGGGGCAATGCGCATGTCGGCAATAATGGGTCTGCCCGTGATATACGTGCTCACGCACGACTCGATTGGCGTGGGGGAGGACGGTCCCACCCATCAGCCGATAGAACAGCTTGCGGCATTGCGCGCAATGCCCTCGATAAACGTTTTCCGTCCCTGCGACAGAAGCGAAACGGTGGCGGCGTTCATAAGTGCGTTCAGCGAAAAACGCCCGACCGTAATTGTGCTTACAAGGCAGAATCTTGAACAGTACAGCTGCGGCGAAAATGCGTTCAAAGGCGCATATGTGCTGGGCAATTACAATAAAAATGCAAAAGTCGCCCTCATTGCAAGCGGCTCTGAAGTGCAGATTTGCGTTGCCGCGCAGAAACTTCTTGCAAAAAATTCGGTCGAATCAAACGTAATCTCCGTGCCCTGCACGCAGCTTTTCGACCGTCAGAAAGAAAGTTATAAAAAGAGGCTGCTCTCCGCAGAAAAACGACTCTGCGTGGAGGCCTCTTCGGACAATATCTGGTACAGATACGCCCCCGACGTGCTTGAAATGACCACGTTCGGCGAGTCGGGCCCCATGGAAAAACTGTACGAAAAATTTGGCTTTACCGCAGAAAATATTGCGGAAAGAGTTATGAAAGATTTATAATGTATGTGAACGCGCGGCGTAGCGGCCGCAAATTCGGCGCAATGCTTTCCGCGGCAGATTATCACGCGGAGGATATGACTTATCAGGTGGATACTATGTTGAATCTGTTGAAGTGCACCGTGGGAATTGAGTTCGGCTCTACCCGCATAAAGGCGGTGCTTATCGATGAAAACTGCAAAGTGCTTGCCTCGGGCGGGTACGACTGGGAAAACAAACTTGAAAACGGACTCTGGACATATTCTTACGAGGAGATTGTCCGCGGTCTGCAGACCTGCTATGCCGCGCTCAAAGAGGACATAAAGCAGAAATTCGGCGTGACGGCAAAGAGTTTCGGCGCAATAGGCATTTCCGCAATGATGCACGGATATATCCCGCTCGACGGACGGGATAAGCCGCTCGTCGCCTTCAGAACGTGGCGCAACAACAATGCCGAAAGCGCGGCCGAGGAGCTTACAAGGCTTTTCGGTTACCCCATACCCGCGCGCTGGAGCATTGCGCACCTCTATGAGGCGGTAAAGGATGGCGAACCGCACGTAAAGGACATAAAAAAACTGTGCACGCTGGCCGTATATGTGCACTATCTGCTTACTGGCAGATTCTGCGCGGGCATAGGCGAGGCCAGCGGAATGTTCCCCATAGACACCGCCGAAAAAAATTACAGCAGACGAATGCTTGAAAGTTTCCGCGCGTACTGCGGCGTGGACGCCGCCGCGCTCCTGCCCGAAGTGCTTATTGCGGGCGTTGAAGGCGGAAAACTTACGGAGAGCGGCGCGCTCCTTCTTGACCCCTCTGGCGAGACTGAGGCGGGAATTTTACTCTGTCCGCCCGAAGGCGACGCGGGCACGGGCATGGTTGCAACCAATTCCGTAAAGCCCGGCACGGGCAACATCTCGGCGGGGACTTCGGTATTCGGAATGGCGGTGCTTGAAGCTCCGCTGAAAAACGTGCACAGCGGCATAGACCTTGTTACAACCCCCTGCGGGGACGAGGTGGCTATGGTTCACTGCAACAATTGCTCCTCCGAAATAAACGCCTGGGTAAACATTTTCGGCGAGTTCGCAAAGGCAATTGGTGCGGATATATCCCGCAACGAACTGTATAAAGTGCTGTTTACCCGCTCTCTTTCTGGCGAGGAGGACTGCGGCGGCGCGGTTGTCTGCAACTACCTTTCGGGCGAGAATATCGCGGGCGTTGAAAAGGGCGTTCCCGCGGCCATACATACGGCCGAATGTAACTTTACTTTAGGCAACTTCATGCGCGCGCAGCTATATTCGGCGTTCGTCACGTTAAAGCTGGGAATGGACGTGCTCACGCGCGACGAAAACGTTAAACTTGATAAAATTTACGCTCACGGCGGCATATTCAAGACGGAAGGCGTATGCCAGAAGTTCCTTGCCGCGGCCATAAACACCCCCGTATCCGTACTGGAGACGGCGGGCGAGGGCGGCGCGTGGGGCATGGCGGTGCTCGCCGCCTGCACGCTCAAAGGCGCCGAACTTGAAAAGTTCCTTTCCGATACCGTCTTCGTAAATTCAGCGGAGAAGGTCGTCTCACCCGACGCGACCTGCGCGGACGGGTTCGACAGATACACCCGCAACTTCGGCAAACTGCTCTCTGCCGAAAAAGTGCTTTCAGATATTCTGTAAGGAGAAAATTATGCTTGAACAGCTCAAAGAAAAGGTTTTAAAAGCCAATCTCGACCTCGTAAAAAACGGTCTGGTGCTCTTTACCTGGGGCAACGTTTCCGCTATTGACAGACAAAGCGGCCTTGTGGTAATCAAACCGAGCGGCGTAAGCTACGACGGAATGACGGCCGAAGATATGGTTGTCGTCGACCTCGAAGGCAAAGTAGTGGAGGGCAAGTACAGGCCTTCCTCCGATACTCCCACGCATATCGAACTGTATAGGGCTCACCCCGAAATAGGCGGCGTGGTACATACGCACAGCACGTTCGCCACGGGCTTTGCCCAGGCCTGCCGCGCAATCACCGCATACGGAACAACTCACGCCGACTACTTCTACGGCGACATTCCCTGCACCCGCTCGTTAAGACCCGACGAAATGGACGAGTACGAGCGCAATACCGGCAGGGTTATAAACGAAACGTTTGAAGATAAAGACGTGGTCGCCGTTCCCGCCTGCCTGGTCGCAAACCACGGCGTGTTTGCCTGGGGCAAGGATGCGGCCGAGGCCGTATATCACGCAACTGTTGTGGAAGAGGTCGCAAAGATGGCCTTCATCACCGAACACCTTGCAAAAAAGCCCGAAAGACTTCCCGCACACGTTGCGGACAAGCATTATTTCAGAAAACACGGCAAGAACGCCTATTACGGACAGGATAAAAAGGACTGATATTTTGTCTGTTGCGGGTAGAAGTATGCACGGACTTATGACCTTTCGGGTACGCAATTTGCGCCCGATGACGTAAACACTGAAGGCTTTGCCCCTGCTTAAAGCTTGCCGAAAAAATTAACGTTATATAAGTTAAATGTCAGATGAGGTGGAACTTATGAAATTGTTTATAGATACTGCCATTACCGAAGAGATTGCCGCGGCCGCCGAACTCGGCGTGATAAGCGGCGTTACCACTAACCCCAGCCTGCTTGCAAAGAGCGGCAGAACGCTCAACGACGTAATAACCGAAATACTCTCACTGGTGAACGGCCCCGTCTCCGCAGAGGTGGAGGAGAGCTCCGCCGAAAATATGTACCGTCAGGCTCACGAAATTGTCAATTCAGTAAACTTTAACCCCAATATTACTATCAAACTTCCGATGACGGAGGACGGCATCAAGGTGTGCCGCAGACTCTCTTCCGAGGGGATAATGACAAACGTAACCCTCGTGTTCTCCGTTCCCCAGGCCCTGCTCGCAATGGAGGCGGGCGCGGAGTTCATAAGCCCCTTTATGGGCAGAATGGACGATAAGTACGCCGACGCCGAATCGGGCTTCAAACTCATTAAAAAAATTGCAGAAGTAAAGCGCATTTACGGATATAAATCAAAGATAATCGCCGCGTCCATACGCCACACCGCTCACGTTGAGCAGGCCGCTCTTGCAGGCGCGGACATCGCAACCATACCTTTCAAGGTGATTAAGCAGATGTACTGCCACGAACTCACCGAAAACGGACTTAAAATTTTCCGCGACGCCTCCAAAAAATGAGGACGCGGCTCTGACATATAATATCAAGGAGATTGTACCATGAAAAAATTATATTTTATAGCGGGCAGCCAGGACCTCTACGGCGAGGCCGTGCTCAGACAGGTGGCAAAGGACGCAAAGGATATCGCCGACTTCCTTAACGGTCAGCTTGCACCCGCAGTCGGCGTGGAGTACGCCGCAACCGTGCGCGACTCCGACGAGGCCGAGGACATGCTCGTAAAGGCAAGTGCCGATAAGGACTGCGTGGGCGTAATCTGCTGGATGCATACCTTCTCGCCCGCAAAAATGTGGATAAGGGGCTTGCAGGCGCTTAAAAAACCTCTTCTCCATCTGCACACCCAGCACAACGAAAAACTGCCCTATGAAACCATAGATATGGACTTTATGAACCTCAACCAGTCGGCTCACGGCGACAGGGAATTCGGCTTTATCTGCACAAGACTCGGCGTAAAGCGCGAAGTGGTTGTAGGCTACTATAAGCACCCCGAAACGGTGGAGGCTATCCGCAAGTTTGCCGATGTTGCCACCGCACTCAACTTCTCTCACGGAATGAAGGTTGCAATGTTCGGCAACAACATGCGCGACGTTGCCGTAACAGACGGCGACAGAGTGGAGAGCGAAATCCGCTACGGCTGGAACGTCAACTACTATGCGGTCGGCGACCTCGTAAGCCTTGTGAATTCCGTCACTGAAGAGGAGACGGATAAAAAGATGGCGCAGTATGCCGCCAAATATACAATGGCTACCGACAATATCGCATCCGTAAGGGAGCAGGCCAGGTATGAGATAGCTCTGGAAAAATTCATTGAAAAAGAGCGCGTGGGTGCGTTCACCGATACCTTCCAGGATCTCTACGGACTCAGACAGCTGCCCGGCCTCGCCGTTCAGGACATTATGGCAAGCGGCATCGGCTTCGGCCCCGAGGGCGACTACAAGACGAGCGCGCTCATGGCCGTTATGTGCAAGATGGCCGAAAACAGAAAGGGCGCTACCGCCTTCATGGAGGACTACACCTACGAACTTACCCCCGGCGAGGAGAAGGAACTGGCCGCGCATATGCTGGAAGTATCCCCCGTATTTGCCGCAAATAAGCCTGAAATTCAGGTTCATCCCCTCGGCATAGGCGGCAAGGAGGACCCCGCTCGCCTCGTGTTCGACGGCATTGAGGGCGACGCAATCGCCGTTTCCATGGTGGATATGGGCACGCATTTCCGCCTTGTATGTGCAAAAATTCAGCTTATAAAACAGCCCAAACCCATGCCCGCGCTTCCCGTTGCTCGCCTTATGTGGAAGATTCTGCCCGATTTCAAGACGGGCGCGGCTGCCTGGATATATGCGGGCGGCGCTCACCACGCAGTAGTTTCCACCGCGCTCACCGTGGAGGATATGAAGTTGTTTGCGCGCCTCACCGATATTGAAATAATTGTGATAGACGAAAACACCAGACTCTGATCAGTCTTTAATGCTCTGAAAAATGCGGCAACATTTTGTTGCCGCATTTTTTTGTGCGCAGTTTTGCATGTTTGACTGAACGTTCGGGGAAGTCGGTGCGTGGTTTTGGCTGTCGTGTGGTGTATGTTTGCCGTGTCGGTAAGCGGGAAGGGATATCGTGAGTGTGTGGCGGTGTGCTGTATGATATGCGGTCGGACGGGGCAGTGGCGCAGCGTTGCTTGCTCGGCGGCAAGACGGGCGGCGTGGTGATGTGGGCAGGTGGGTGAGTGTGCAAGGCGGGTGAGTGTGCAAGGCGGGTAATGGTGTCAGGCGGGTAAGGGTGATTGATTGGTTGGTAGCCGAACAGCGTGGGTGAAGCGGTGTGACGGACTGGTTCAAATTGCATAGGTAATTAAAAAATGCGTGCACCCGCTCAAAGCGGGTGCACGCATAATGTCTCTTATTTATGTCGCCGCGCGTAGTGCACGGCTCATTTTTATTTTTCAGCCTTTCTTTTCTTCGTCCGCGGGAGTTTCCTTTTTATTCTTTCCGCTGCCGCTGGAATAGGCAAGGTAAGCTACGCCCGCTATGACAATTACAACTATTACGATTATAAGCACAACCGTTAAAATGACGTTGTCTTCGGAATAGTTTTCGGGAGTCTGGGGTTCGCCAAAGTCGCCGTCCTCGCCCGAAAAATCGTACGCGGTGAGAAATGACGTGGCTATATATCCCTCAATCTGCTGACCGTCTGCCGCGGTGTAGGTTACTTTGCAGAAGTTTGCCGCCAACGCGCCCAGTACCGAGGTCTGTTGCGAGGCAACTATCTCTTCAGATACCGTAACTTTTGCGCCCGGCTCAAGCTGTATAAGTTCGGTCGCGTCGCACATGTACGGCGAACTGTATATCCCAGCCGCATAGTTGAGCTGTGCGCCCGTAAATTGCGGAACGGTGGTTATAGCCGTCTGCGGAGAGTCGGTTTTCAGCGTTATATATGACTTTTCGCCTATCGCAACTATGTCGGCGTTGCCCGTGGTGCAGAGTATGAGTGCGGGGGTGTCCTTTTCCAGACGGAACGTTCCGCCCTCGGCTACCTTGAAATATTGTCCGCTCAGGTCGGAGAGGTCTATCTCGGTGACATACTTATTGCTTGCCAGCATTGTGAAAGTTACGTCCCTTGTCTGCTTCAAAAGCTCCGCAGTGTCGCCCGTCGCTATCGTTTCCGAATGGGAGACATCGGTATATCTGAACTTTACGGGCGTTACGCTTACCAGCGAGTCCGTTCCTCTTTCAATGTAGCAAAGGCCGCCGTCCATAATGGCATAAGCGCCGTTCACGGCCTCCTGCAGACAGGAAAAAGTGCTGTCAGGTGCGGGCTTTACGGGAACCGAATCGGCGGACGAGGTGTCCATTGCAAGAAGAGTGCCGTCCGCTATATACAACAGAATGTCGCCGTAAAAAATACGCTCTTTCTGCGCGGCGGGCGCGCTCTCCGATTGCGTGGCCTTGCCGTCAGAATAGCTGTAATCGGCGCCCGTTGCGTCGGTAAACAGCAGACTGCCTTCGGCATAGCCAAGGTTTACTATCGTGCTGGTGTGTCTGTATGCGTAGATGTTATCCTCCGTGGAGTTTGTCATCACGCCGCCTTCAAAGTAGTAAGAAAAGCCGCCCTGACCGTCGGACTGGGGAGTCTTGCTCATACTGCCGCCCGAATATATGAATATATATTCATCGCGCGAGAACGCAAATTCGTTTTCACCTACGGCGTAACAATCTATGTCGCCCGTCTCCAGATCGGATACAAAGTCGGGGTAGATTGTCTGGCTCTCCTCGGCGTTTGCATATTGAGTTTTTATGCCTGTCGCGGCCGCGCATACCGTACAAGTGGTAAATGTTGCGGCGGCGAGAAGTGCAATTGCAAATCTTTTCACGTTATTGATTATAACATACGCGCGTGTGAATGTAAAGATTTTTAAAAGTTTGTTGATAAATAAAAAATCGTATGCGCGCGCATATTGTCGAATGCAAATTTTTTCCTTTTTCAGCTGAAACGGGCGCGGGGGCTGCCGAAATGGCTGGGTGTGGCCGAAAACTGTGAAAATTGCGAAGATATCAGAAGGAATGGGGAAGGCGTGCGGCTATGGGGGAATGGGTAAAGGGGTGTGTCAGGTTTGAAATGTGCGGCAAAAGGCGGCTGAACAGCAACTTTAATGTTTTCAGAAAGCAAGTTTGACGGCCGAAAAACTTCTTCAGCAGGGTGAAATGCGGTTCGTACAGAAATAAAATTTCATTATGCTTCCCGAAAAGGTACTTTAACGTCCCGAAAAGTCCCTCCGTACGCAAAAATAACAAATTTTTTCATAAAAAAAGTAAGAAAATTTTTTTAATTATGAACTTTTTGTCAGGTTTATCGGTTATAATCAAATTGTCAAAAGCAAACATATGTTTGTATGCGGGAATTGCGAGATATGAATGTAAAAAAGGTTTTAAAGTTTTATTTCGGTGCTGACAGAGCGGAGGGGCTTCTGGACAGACTTATTTTAAAAAAGGCTTACAGTGCGGACTGTACGCGCGGGGCGCAGCAATGCGCGGAAGAGGTTGCAAAGCTTGTTCAGGCCAAGTGTGAAATGTGCAGGTTCTACGGCTTTATAGACAGAGTGCTTGCTCGTCTGAACGAAAGAGAGCGCGGCGTGCTTGAAAAGTATGCCACCCGCTCCGCCGCCAGCCTTGCGCCCGACGAGTGCAGGGAGGCGCACAGACTTTCCGTGGCGTTTGCCCGCCGCATAAAGGGATGTTCGGAAAAGTTTGCCGCGGGACTGCGCATAGCGCTCTGTTACAGCTTTCAGGCATGAAGTGAGGCGAGGGTGGGTGGGAGCTTAAGGAGTCTGGTGGGACAATCTGCCGCGGCATTGCAGATTATGTGTCGCCGCGTACAAAATGTTTTGTCGGGTTGGTAAGGTGCGGAAAATCTGAAGTCTGCTTCGCAAGACGTTTCGCTTAAGGCCGACTGCGCTTAAGGCGACAAATTCAATCGATATGTTTTAAGTCAGCTCTGTGTGCGGTTTTTGCTCTTCTTGCCGGAGAGCAAAACTATAGCAGCGGCAAGCACGGCCAGTGCGCCTATCGCGCAGAATGCCACAACCGTGCCCGCCGCGGGAGATTTGCCGGGCGTTTCCTCTTCCTCGTTCTTTTCGGGAAGAATGAGGGGGTAATCTTCATTTGCCCCCGCAATATAGCCGAACGAATCGTTGTAAAGTACGTACGAATACCCCGCCGCGCCACTGTAATATGAACCGTAAAACGCCGCCGTGACGGTAATGTCCTCTATCACGGGCAGATTTCCCGAAGGGGAGTCCTGCGAAAAGGTTACGCTTACCGATTTGTATAAAAACACCGTTTCGGGCGGCTCGGTGAGAAGAGTGAATTCGCTTTTCCGCACATAGCCGTAAAGGGCGCGGTATATGCCGAAATCATCGGCGTATTTTACGCGGTACCACTCGCCCTCCTCGCCAAGTACTTCCACGCAGTAGGTGTACGGCACGGCGAATATTCCCGTGGCCGCGTCAGCCGAGGTGCAGAAGTATGCCGTGCGCGAATCCGACCGCGCATATGTGGCATTTACCGAGCTCTGCGGTGGCGAAATCGTGCTTTCCGCCGCGGCGTATTCTGTTGTACGCGCCGCATACGGCGCACAAAAAAGCGTTAACGCGGCAATCGCTGCCGCAACCGCAGCCAATCCTTTCATATTAAGTTACAGTGTACGTTGCGGCGGAGCGCAAAAATTATACAAGTATACATTATTTTGTAATAATGTGAGGAATGCAATGAGGGAGGATATTTTAAACGCCGTAGCACGCATTGACCGCGAACTGGAAAAGCGGCGCGCCGATAATAAACTTTCCTGCTACAACGCGGGCAGAAAAAAACATAAAAAACAGCTGGCTTTCCACAAGTGCAAAAAACGCAACCGCTGGGTGTTCGGCGGCAACCGCTCGGGCAAGACGGAGTGCGGCGCCGTGGAGGCAATATGGATGGCCCGCGGAAATCACCCCTACCGCAAGAACAGAAAGGACGTGTTCGGCTGGGTGGTTTCCCTTTCGCAACAGGTTCAGCGCGATGTGGCTCAGGCCAAAATTTTATACTATCTGCCCAAAAGCTGGATTGCCGATATCGTAATGCTCTCTGGCAGAAAGGACAGCCCCGCCGCGGGCGTCATCGACCAGATAAAGATAAAAAACGTCTTCGGCGGCATATCCACCATAGGTTTTAAAAGTTGCGACCAGGGCAGAGAAAAATTCCAGGGCGCATCGCTCGACTTCGTATGGTTCGACGAGGAGCCTCCGCAGGATATCTACGAAGAGTGCCTGATGAGGGTTATGGACAGGCGCGGCGACATATTCGGCACAATGACCCCGCTCAAGGGCCGCACATTCGTGTACGGAGAAATCTACTTAAACCGCAAGCACAATGCCGAGGTGTGGTACGAGTTCATGAACTGGGAGGATAATCCGTTCCTCTCCAAGAGCGAGATAAAACTGCTGGAAGGCGCGCTTGAAGGCTCTTCGCTGGACAGCCGAAAGTATGGCAGATTTTCCGAGGGGTACGGCCTCGTATACCCCGAATTTGACGAGAGCGTGCACGTAATTGACCCGTTCGACGTGCCGAAGGAGTGGCAGGAGAACATTTCCATCGACCCAGGGCTGAACAACCCGCTCTCCGCGCACTGGTACTGCGTGGACTGGGACGGCAACATCTACGTAATCGCCGAACACTTTGCCCAGGGCAGGGACATCGACTTCCACGCCGCCGCCATTCAGGAGATAAGCCGAAAACTCGGCTGGAAGAGAGATTCCTGCGGGCGCATTCAGGCGCTTATAGACAGCGCCGCAAATCAGCATACTCTCGCCTCGGTGAGCTCCGTTTCCGAACTCTTTTACGAGCGGGGCATTGCCGTGAATGCCAATGTGGACAAGGATGTGTTCAGCGGCATATCCCGCGTAAAAAGCTACCTTGCGCGGGACAACGGACTGCCGAACATCTACATTTTCAGAAACTGCGAAAATATGATTTCGGAGTTCAAAAGTTACAGCTGGGGCGCGGGCGACAGACCGGTAAAGGTTGACGACCACGCCATGGACGAGCTCAGGTACTTTATAATGAGCCGTCCTCTCCCCGCAAAGGCGCAGGAAAGCGTCGGCGCGGTGAGAAGGGACAAGGAGCGCAGAATAAGGAGGTTACACAGAAAAATTGAGCGATGAAGGAGTGAAAAAAGCGCTCATCCGCTGCGCCGTGGGGTTCGATACCAGCGAGGTGGTCGAAGAGTACACGATGGATGAGGGCGAACTTAAACTTGTGAAGAGAAAGGTCACCCGCCGCGACGTTCCGCCCGATATCAAGGCGGTGAAGATGCTGCTGGACGGGGAGGGCGACATTGACGGTATGAGCGACGAGGAACTTCAGGAGCGCAGAAAAAAACTTATTGAAATGTTAAAGGAGAACAACGATGAACAGGACTGATTTTTCAGACGAAAAGGCCAAGGCGGAGGCGCGGCTTGCGCAAGAGGTGGAGGACGACTTCCTCTCCCGCCGCGCAGACCGCAAAAAGCTTGAACGCGGCTGGGAACTCAATATGGACTTTGTCAGCGGCAGACAGTACTGCGGCATAAACTCCGCGGGCGAGATTGAGGAGGAGGAAAAGGCGTACGGCTGGCAGCCGAGGCGGGTATTCAACCGGATTGCTCCCACCGTGGAGTTAAGGTGCGCCAAGCTTGCGCGCATCCGTCCCGCTCTATCCGTGAGGGCGGCCTCCGACGACGAGGCAGACAAGGCCGCCGCGGCGCTCTCTGCGGCAATACTCTCTTCTTCGAGGGAGAGTTCGGGGCTGGAAGAGGCGCTCTCCCGCGCGACTACCTGGTCGGAAACGTGCGGCACTGCCTTTTACAAGGTGGTGTGGGACAACGGCGGCGGCGCCGTGATTGGCCGCACAGAGGACGATATCCCCGTGCACGAGGGCGGCGTTAAGGTCGTGGCGGTGTCGCCGTTCGAAATCTATCCCTACTCCCTCGCCGAGGAGAGCATAGAGGCGCAGCCCTCGATAATTCAGGCGCGCGCCCTGCCCGTGCAGGACATATTCGCCGCGTACGGCGTAAAACTTGCAGGCAGGGACATAGAACAGTACGGCGGCGGCAAGACCGTTCAGCACGGATACGAGATGCTCATCGAACGCTACATGCGGCCGTGCGCCGACCTGCCCGACGGCAGATATACCGTGGTTGCGGGCGGCAGACTGCTATATGACGGGCCTCTGCCCTATAAAAACGGCGAGGACGGTCAGCGCGGATATCCCTTCGTAAAACAGCAGTGCATGCCGCTTGCGGGCAGCTTTTTCGGCGCGAGCGTGGCCGAGAGAATGATTCCCGTTCAGCGCGCTTACAACGCCGTGCGCAACAGAAAACACGAGTTTCTCAACCGCATATCCATGGGTACCGTGGCCGTGGAGGAGGGCTCGGTGGATACGGAGGACCTGGAAGAGGACGGTCTGCGACCCGGCAAGATAATAGTATACCGTCAGGGCGGCAAGCCGCCCGAAATGCTGACGCTTGGCACGCTGCCCGAATCGTTTGAAAAGGAGGAACAGACCCTCCGCGACGAGTTCGCCGCAATTTCAGGCACGGGCGACCTCACGCAGAACGGCGATTCCTTCTCTTCGGTTACTTCGGCCACGGGATTGCAGCTGCTCGTCGAGCAGGACGACGCCCGACTCAATGTGTGCTACGACAGCATAAAGCAGGCGCTCAGGGCGGTCGGCCGTCAGATACTCCGTCTTTACAGACAGTTCGCCACCGATGTCCGCCTTCTGGAGGGCGCGTGCTTTACGGGCTGCGACATAACGTGCGACGACGTTATTCTGGAGGCGGACAGCGACATCAACCTCACCCCCGCGGAGAGGCGCAACGTGGTGTACGAACTTATCGACAAGGGACTTTTAAGCGACGAGAGCGGCAACGTAAGCCGTTCGGTGAAGAACAGAGTGCTGGAATTCATTGGCTACGGCGCTTTTGCCTCGGGACGCGACCTTGCACGCATGCAGGCCGAACGCGCCGACGAGGAGAACAAAAAGATGTGTTCGGAGGAGGCGGCGGTCAACGAGTATGACGACCACTCCGTTCATATAAGCGAACATACGGCCTTTCTGCTTTCCCGCAAGGCGGACAAAGCTACGGAAGAGCGCGTGTGCGCGCACATAAAAATTCATAAACAAAAAATCAAGGAGGAACAGAATGGATAACCTGACGGAGGAATTACAGGGTACGGCAAACCCCGCGGAGGCGGAAAAAAGTGATTGCGTTGCGGCAGACCTTGGAAAATTCAAAGACGTAAAGGCCCTTTTGAACGCTTATGCCAGCCTGGAGGCCGAATTCACCCGACGCAGTCAGAGGCTGAAGGAGCTGGAAGAGAAGAACAAGGAGCCGCTGCCCGCTGAGCAGTCGGCGCCCTCTTCGGCGGAAAATGACGCGCGCTCGCTGTACGAGCAGGCAAGCGGCGACGAGGCGGTTAAAACCGCCATAATCGCCGACTATCTCAAGGCCGTGCAGTCGGGCAGGGGCGCGCCCGTGGTGGCGGGCGGCATATTCGTGCCGTCGCCCAAAAACAAGCCTGTCAGCATAAGAGAAGCAGGCAGGCTGGCTAAGGAATTTTTAAACAATAATTGAGGAGGAGAAAAATTTGATTACTATTGAAAATGCCGATAAGGCTCTCAAAACTTATTACCTGGACGCGGTAACCGCGCAGCTCGACGCCGTTTCGCCCTTCTATGCCGCCGTTGAAAAGAACAGCGCGGCCGTCTACGGCAAGGAAGTAAAACTGGCCGTAGTGAGAAACGACAACAACCGCGTGGTTGCCGGCACCGAGGACGGCGACCTTCCCGTAGCGGGCAAAAACAGGTACGTCACCCTTACGTCCACGCTCAAAAACATCTATGGCACAATTGAAATTTCAGATAAGGCCATGCGCGCTTCAAAAAATTCCGAAGGCGCGTTCGTCGACCTCGTAAATGCCGAAATGGAGGGCCTTGTCACAAGCGCCAAGGCTAACTTCTCGCGCATGCTCTACGGCGACGGCAACGGCTACATCGGCCTCATCATAAAGACGGAGGAATCCAAGCTATATGTGGACAACATAGGCAGAATTTACGAGGGCATGGCCGTAGATATCAGAAGCAACACCATGGTGGTCGAAGGCGGCGAAAACGTAACCGTCGCCAGCGTGGACTACGCCAACGGCTGCATCACCCTTTCGCAGACCGTTTCCGGCACGCTTGTGGGTAAGTTCGTCTACATACACGGCGCGTACGGCAACGAAATAACAGGTTTCAAGGCGCTCTTCGGCACCGACGACATCTACGGTCTTTCGCGTGAGGGCGAGGGATATCTCACCCCTTCGACGTTTAATGTGACTTCCATAACCGAGGCGGAAATTGCCGAAAAGATAAGCTTCCTCGAACAGTACTACAACAGTCGCCCCAACATGATTCTCTGCTCCTATAAGACCAGGGCGGCGATTGCCGCGGCCCTTGCGGAATCGCGCATGCAGGTCAACACCACCGTGCTGCAGGGCGGTTATTCCGCCGTTCTGTTCGACGGCATTCCCGTGGTTGCGGACAGGTACTGCGAGGACGACAACATATATCTTCTCAACACCGACGACTTCTGCATAGCGCAGCTGTGCGACTGGTCGTGGCTGGAGGACGAGGACGGTAAAATCTTAAAGCAGGTGCCCGGCAAGGCGGCTTACAGCGCAACGCTTGTAAAGTATGCCGAACTCATCTGCAAAAAACCCTGCGGTCAGGGCATCATAACGGGATATTGATGGCCTTTTAACGCCGTAAAAACCGCATTCGTCAGGCCATATTGCCGCACCTTTTGAATTTTATGCCATTTTTCCCCTTTTCTTCGGCGAACGGGCGGAAATGACGGTCTGAAAGTGCGTTGTCTGCGGCATATTACCGCACCAATTGAGTTATTTAAGCCTGCGCGCGGGGCAAGGCCCCGCGCGCAGAATAATAAGGAGGAAAAAACTTTGCTCGTATCCGATATTGTAAAAACCGCGCTCTCGCTGGTCGGCAGAGAGGACGCCGCCGCGGCCATTGACGGCGGGGAATATGAAGCCGATTCGTCCCTTTCGCAGGCCGTGCGCACTATGCTCTACTGCGCCAACGCCGTGGAGGACGAGCTCGCCCGCGGCGCCTTCCCGCTGGAGAGAGAAGAGGTGCTCAACGCGGTGAACGGAAGAATATATTACGTAAACTTTTACCGCACTCCCGTAAAAATACTTTCCGTAAAGAGCGGGGATAAAAAAATTGCATACAAAATGAGCCCCGAATATCTTGAAACCAACGGCCGCAATCTCACCATAAAATACATCTATTGTCCCGAGAAAAAGGAACTTGACGGCGAGAGCGAGTACGACGGTTACCCCGTGGGCGAAAGATTGCTTGCCTACGGCGCGGCGGCCGAATACTGCCTTATTGAGGGCGCGTTCGAGGAGGCGGAAAACTGGGAGAAGAGGTATCGCGAGGAGGTCGAGCGCGTCCGCCCCTTCGATAAGCGCGGGTATATTCCCTCGCGGGTGTGGGAATGAGGTACGTTGAACGCTCCACGCCCTTTGCCTGCGCGGATGTCAAAACTTACGACCTTCTAGACGGTGGCACGCTCTTCGGACTGAAAAGATGCGGGGAGGAGCTGGTGCCTGCTTTCGCCCTCTCGCCGCTCACCCTTTTAAACATTCCCGCGGCGGCGCAAAGGGCCTATCTTTCGGCAAAAGGCAACCTCTATCTCTACGGCGACGGAGCGGTGTACCGCTCCATGAAGGCGTACGCCAACTTTATTAAACCGGGCGTAACCTTTGCGGGCGTACCCTCGTTTACGGAGGTGAACGGCGGCGAAATGCTCGTCTACGACGGCCAGACTACCCTGCGCGTCACTTCCAGTCTGATGGAGCCGATAAACGCTTCGCCCGTGGTGAACGGAGCTTTCCACTATTCCCGCCTTTTCGGTGTGGACAGCTCGGACGAATATACAATCAGATGGTCGGCTCCCGACAATGTAAGACAGTGGACGGAGGAGCTGAACGGCGCGGGACATATGCGCCTGCCTTCCCTCCGCGGCGGCGTGCTCAGACTTATCTCCTATGACGGCAAACTGGTGGCAGTGCGCAGATACGGGCTCACGCTGCTCAGAATTTACGGAGATGTGCAGGACTTCCGCGTGGAGGTTACCGATACCGATACCGATGAAATGGTTGAGGGTACCGCCATCGTATGTGCGGGCAAGCTGGTGTTCTTTACCGTCTCGGGGCTGTATGCCTTTGAAAGTAAAGTGAAAGCGTATGCAAAGGAGCAGCTTGGCGGCTTCGTTCCGTCGGGCAGCGTGGCTGCGTGGGGCAATGTGTTGCTCGCATGCGGTCAGCTTGAAGGTCGCGGCGTAATTGCCTGCATCGACTGCGAAAACGAGGAGGTCAGCTACATAGAACTTGCCGCAACCTGCGTATGCGCGGCGGGCAGAGCCTTCTGTTTCTGTCAGGGGACTGTATACGAAATAGTGCGCGGCGCGGGCGGCGGAGCGTGGGAAAGCGGTCCCTGCAATTTCGGCAGCTGTGCCGAAAAATATCTCGAAAGCGTGGATGTGGATGGTACGGCCGAAAGTTTAAGCATTTCAAGCGGCAACAGACAGCGCACCTTCCACGCCGTCAGCGGCCGCATAAAGGTGGATATGGCGGGTCGGGAATTTACCTTCCGCGCCGACTGCGAAAACGGCCTTAAATTTCTGTGCGCACGCTACGCGGTCAGGAGGTGACGTATGCAATTCGATATAATAGATATGACGGAAGAGGAACTTACGGCGCTCTCCACCGTACAGATGCGCCTGCTCCGCTCCGCCCAGCGCGAAAAGGACGAACTTACCGTAAAGCTGGCTGAAGATAAGCAGACCTTTTACAGCATTCTCATCTCCAACGGCACGTCGGATTCCTCTCTGTACGAAGACAAGTGTGCGGAGCTTGACGAGGCGTATCAGAGAGAGGTGGAGATAATAAAGGACGATCTGGTGTACAACATGTCGCTCAACGTTCCCACCGCGGACGACGACAACCCCTCGGGCAGCGGCGAGGAAGTGGGGTACATTGTGGACTACTCGCTCAGTTATCTGGACAGATACCAGATTGTGCGCAACTACTATATGTCCATAGCCGACCCCGCGGAGCGCATTGCCGCCTATACCGCGGACGATACCGCAAAGGACTATCTGGGGCAGTACTATACCACGCTGTATAACGTGCTGTACCAGTACATTTAAAAGGCGATAAATTATCGGGCGGTCTGTATATAAAGCGCTTTAAGGTTGTGTTTCCGCGAGCGGAATATCCGATTTTTGGCGTAATGTAAAAAATTTACAGCTATTACAGTAAAAATTTTACACATTATATGGCGGCGTGTGCGTCGCCTGGAGGCGTTTGCGGCGGCGGAAATTGTTTCCGCCGCCGCTTTTTACTTTACAATGCGGCCGTTTTACTATATAATGTTTGATATGAAAATTGCGGACAAGTGGAAGGATTATACAATACTCGCTACCGGCGACGGCATGAAGCTGGAACGCTGGGGGGACGTGGTGCTTCTTCGCCCCGACCCCCAGGTAATATGGCATTCTTCAACCGATCTTTACGCCTGCAAGGAGCTCAACGCCGTATATCGGCGCAGCAACAAGGGCGGCGGCGGTTGGGAATATTTAAAACCCATGCCCGAGGAGTGGCAGATATCCTACCGCGACCTTAAATTCATAGTAAAGC
Source organism: Candidatus Coproplasma excrementavium (assembly GCA_018715195.1). GTDB lineage: Bacteria > Bacillota > Clostridia > Christensenellales > Borkfalkiaceae > Coproplasma > Coproplasma excrementavium. The sequence continues at coordinate 19,499 of DVMA01000021.1, forward strand.
CGATGGGCTTCAAGCATACGGGGCTGTTTCCCGAGCAGGCGGCCAACTGGGACAGCATGCGTTCGCTGATAGAACAGCGGATGCAGAAAGACCCTTCGCGCCAGCTCAAAGTTTTAAACCTCTTCGCATACACGGGCGGCGCATCCGTAGCCTGCGCAAAAAGCGGCGCTCTGGTTACCCACGTGGACGCTGCGAAGGGAATGGTGGAGCGCGCCGGTCGCAATGCAAGGCTTTCGGGCGTGGAGAGCGGCATACGCTACATAATCGACGACTGTTTCAAGTTCGTAAGAAAGGAGATACGCCGCGGCAACCGCTACGACGCGATAATCATGGACCCTCCCAGCTACGGGCGCGGTCCGGGCGGCGAGATGTGGAAGATAGAGGACGACATATTCGACTTTATGCTCACCTGCGCCCAGGTGCTCTCCGATGACCCGCTGTTCGTGCTTATAAACAGCTATACCACGGGCCTGCAACCGACGGTAATAAAGAATATTTTAACGCTTTCGCTCAGAGGCAGCGGCGCATCCGCGGAGGCGTACGAGCTGGGCCTGCCCACCGAAGAAGGCATTTGCCTGCCTTGCGGCGCAAGCGGACTTGCAACCTTTTAAAAAAGGCAATTGACCCGCACATATGCCGCAACCAACAACATTTTTATGGTGCAACAGATGAATACCGAAGACCTTATAATTTTATACGAAGACAACCACATAATAGTAGTTTTAAAGCCTCAGAATATTGCCTGCTGCCCCGATGAGAGCGGCGACGACAACCTCTTCGACTGCATAAAGCGCTACATCAAGGAAAAGTACGAAAAAACCGGCAACGTCTTTCTGGGACTAGTCCACAGACTGGACAGACCCACGGGCGGCGTAATGGTGTACGCCAAGACTTCCAAGGCGGCGTCAAGGCTCTCCGAACAGCTCAAAAGCGGCGGCTTTGAAAAGAAGTATCTTGCCGTGCTGTGCGGCGTGCTCCAGAAAAAGAGCGGCACGCTGGAAAATTATCTGCGCAAAAACTCCGTGAACAATATGGTTTACGTCTGCACGCAGACAGAGGAGGGCGCAAAGTACGCCGCGCTCGACTACAATATTCTCGAGGAAGTCGGCAACATGAGCCTTGCGGAAATAAAGCTCCGCACGGGCAGAACGCACCAGATAAGGGTGCAGACGGCCGCAATGAACGCGCCCGTCTACGGCGACATGCGCTACGGCGGCGAAAACGCGGTCAAGGGCAAGCTTGCGCTGTGGGCGTACTCGCTCACCTTCCCTCATCCCATAACGGGTGAAAAGCTGAGGTACATTGCCGAACCGCCCCTTTCAGAAAAGCCGTGGAAATTCTTCCATATAGATTTAAAAGCGTAAAAATTGCGTTATTTATGTGAAAAATTCAAAAGTATTTGTCGGGCGCAAACAAAAGCGTTTGACAAATACTTTTTTTAATAGTAAACTTAAACGGTAAGTTTATGCGGAGGGGTGTTTTGCGCGCATAGTGCGCATTTGCTCCAGCGGAAAAAATTTTTCCGCACGCTTCGCGGCGTCCGCAATTTTAACCAGACAAGCTTTTTTTCGGAGCCGAATTATGACTAAGAAAAGGAAAATATCCATATCTGTCCTTGCGCTTGCTTCCGCGGCATCGCTGTGCGCTGCTGCTGCAATAACAAGCGGTGCGCTTGCGGCAGACGCCGAAAGGGAAGTAACCCTCAACGGCGGCAACTTTTTCTACACAGCAAACCAGGCCCAGGTTCAGGACTACGAAACCGACAACGGCGACTACTACACGTCCTTCACCTTTGCCGACGGCGACAGCGCCGTAACATACCGCAAAAACCTTGCGTATCACTGGTATGCCAGCGTAAGGGACGGTGAAAACAAACCCACCGCAACCGCTCAGGAAGGCTGGCTTTCCACAAAAATAGGCTTTGACGCCGTTACCTTTGAAACTTTCACCATAAAGTTCCAGAGCCAGCAGTATACGCAGACCGACAGTGAAGTCACGGAAAACTACATCACCTTCGTTGCAAACGACGAGGCTGACGGCGTATACGTGAAGATTGGCGAGGCTCTCCCCGCGGACGAGACCGAAAAGGCAGAGGCGCTTGAAGAGATTACTTCCGGCACGCTCCTCTCGCCCGACGAAATCACCATTTCGTTCACCTCCTATGCAAAGGGCAGCTACTCCGTTGAAATTACCGACGGCGAAAATACCGCTGAAGGCAGCTTCGACAACATCGGCGGCAGCTATGTGCGCTACGTATCCTCTTCCAGCGATACGTCGGTCATTCCCGTAACGTACAGCGCGCAGTTCGCGGAGAACGCAACCTCCACCGCAACGATGGTTTTATATGAGTTCAACGACCAGTCCTTCAAGCTTGAAGGCACGGGTTCGCGACACATAAACGACAACGTTGCCCCCGTAGTATGCCTCAACGAAGACATCACCACGCTTGAATACGGCCGTTCGCTTGACCTCGACTACGCCGTTATAGACATGCTTGCAACTTCGCCCCGCTCTACCGTAAATTATTACGTGCTCAAAAACAGCCAGCAGCAGGCGGGCAACCTCAACAACACGGGTGACGACGGCTACTTCAAAGCCATAGCAAGCGGCGACATCTCCCCCATAATCAAGGGCAGCGGCGCATACCTTCCCGAAGGCGTTGACGCTGATAACGATGCTTACACGACGGAGTGCCTCGTAAAAGTATACATCTCCGTGCAGGATACTTCGGCTTCCAACAACAACTCCGACAACGTGTTCCTCGACTGGTACGTTCCTTCGGAATATCTCTGCAAGGTAACTTCCGCGGGCACCGATTATAACTTCATCCGCGCAACGGACGACGGCGAGGGCGCTCACTACGTTGGCACGACCGAGGCCATTCAGGAGAGCTATCAGAGCCTTGTCGACCAGGCAATAACCGACCAGAAGGCAACGGCGGGCGACGATAACTTCTTCTATCTTCCCGCATTTGAAGATTACGTAAAGGACAACATAACGCTGTATCGCGACCTGTCCTTCTCCGTATATTATATAAGCAGCAGTTCCGGTTCTTCTTCCTCGCTCGACTACAACGAACTTGCAATCGAGCTTAAGGACGAAGGTCTGTACAAGTTTGCCATATATGCAACCGATGTTGCGGGCAACAGCATGTACTACATCGACGAGAACGGCGAGAAGGTTGAGTTTGCGGCAAGCGAACTTACTTCGCTGCTCAGCGACCCTGCAGAGAGCGACCTTGTGGACTACGTTCCCGTGTTCCAGTTCGAAGTAAGTTACGAAGGTCTTTCGGTAACCGCACCCGGCGGCCAGGATATAGGTTTCAAGGGTACGGAATACAGCGTTTCCGACTTCGAGGTAACGGGTCTTTCTTCCCAGTACAATCAGACCTATTCGCTCTATAAGTTCGACAGATACGCATACTACACCGAAAACGGCAATAAGACTATATCCTATGCGCAGTTCCTTGCTCAGCTTGACGAGCTGTTCAACGGCGAGGCAACCAGAAAGTACTTTGTGGAAATAATCCCCATCGACGACATGGAGGAGACCGACCCCGAGTATAAGGAATTTGCCGACTACGAGTGGGATGACAGCGCGCTCACGTTTGTTCCCCAGGATGAAAACGCATTCTATCTTGTAAGAATGGAGGCGGTTGATACCACCTTCCAGACCAAGCCCATAGAGAGCCTTATGGGCATAAGCGTGTCGGCTGCGGCTGATCCCGTATACGGCGAGGATAACTGGGTAGAAGATAACGTTGCGGCAATCGTACTGTTCTGCGTAGCGGGCGTTGCGCTCATCGGCATAATAGTGCTTGCGGTAATCAAACCCAAGGACAAGGGCGATATCGACATGATTGCTGAAAAAGATGCAAAGCGTGCATCCAAAAAGACAAAGTAATCAAATAGTCAGCGGACTATGTTCTCCGCCGCGCGGCAGCGCGGCGGGGATTTTTTTATGCCTTGAATCGCATACTGCTGTTGCGGCATTTTTTCAGCGGTATGCGCATTGCCGTGTCGCCGTGACTAAGCGTTAAATAATTTTTGCCGCGGCCAGGCTTTTTTTACGCCTTTTGTCTTTTGCCGCGAGGGGCAAAGGCACATTGTCGCGGCAAGTAAATCTTCGGCGTATGCCGCGCGGCATAAGGCGCTTTTTCGGCCTCGACTGCGGCCGTTTCCGTCGCCGCCGTACGGCCTTTGCGCGGGGCGGAAAATATGCTCAAAGTAAAAAGTTTGGGATAAGTTTCGGGCATAAAATATGGGTTATGTCTTGCAATTGCACACAAAATATGGTATAATTGATTGAAAGATACTCTTTTTTACAAATGTTTTCATTTACTCGGAGAAAGTATAAAAAATGGCAGTTAAAAAGTCAGGTTCGTACGATGCCGACGACCTTAAAATATTAGAGGGACTGGAAGCCGTCCGCGTTCGTCCGGGCATGTATATAGGTTCAACCGGCGTGCGCGGTCTTCACCATATTCTGTGGGAGATAGTGGATAACGCCATAGACGAGGCGGCCAACGGCTATGCCGACGAAATAAGCGTAAAGCTGTGGAAGGACGGCTCGGCCTCCGTGCAGGATAACGGGCGAGGAATGCCTACTGACATAAACAAAAAGGCGGGCATTTCGGGCGTGGAGCTGATATTCACCAAACTTCACGCGGGCGGCAAGTTCGATTCGGGCAACTATGCCTTTTCGGGCGGACTGCACGGCGTGGGCGCATCGGTAACCAACGCGCTTTCGCGCTGGCTGGAGGTGGAAGTCTGCCGCGGAAAGGTGTATTCCATGCGCTTTACCTCCTCGTACGACGCCAAGAACAAGAAATGGCTGTGCGGCGTGCCTGACGGCCCACTGAAGGAGACGGGCGCAAAGGCGGGCGTGCGCGGCACGTTCGTGCGGTTTATGCCCGACGACAGAGTTTTTGAAACTGTCGAGTGGAACTACGAAACGATAGCAAAGCGGCTCAAAGAGCTGGCCTTTCTCAACAAGGGCGTCCGCATAAATTTTGAGGACGAGCGCGTTTTATACCGCACGACCGAGGGTGAGGACGGCGAGCAGATAAAGGAAAAGCTGCCCCCGCGCGAAAAGGTCACTTACAAGTATGACGGCGGCCTCATCGACTTTGTAAACTACCTCAACGATGGCAATACAAAGGCGTATGAAAACCCGCTTTACTATTCGGCGATAAAGGATATAACCATAAAGGGATTTGCCCCTTCCAAAATAAAGGTTGAATTTGCCATTCAGCACACCAAGGAGGATACGGAAAATCTGTATTCCTTCGTCAACAACATCTCCACGGTGGAGGGCGGCTATCACGAAACGGGCTTCCGCAACGGTCTTCTCAAGGCGGTAAACGAATACGCCCGCGGCAACGGCGTGCTCAGGGCCAAGGACCAGCCGTTCATCGTGGACGACGTAAAGGAGGGCCTGACCGCCGTGCTCACAGTGCAGATGAGCAATGTGGAGTTCGAGGGTCAGACCAAGACCAAACTCGGCAACCCCGAAGTAAAGCCCGTGGTGGAGCAGGTCGTGCTCGAGGGGCTCAAAAAGCTTATGGAGTCGCGCTCCAACAAGGCCACGTTCGACGAAATCGCGCGCAAGGCCAAGTTTGCGGCGGACGACAGAATAAAGCACCGTCACGAGAGGGACGTAGCCAAGGCCGCGTCTGAAAACGACGGGCTCAACCTGGTGGGCAAGCTGGCGGCGTGCTCGGGCAGGGACCCCGAAAAGAACGAGCTGTTCATAGTCGAGGGCGACAGCGCGGGCGGCACGGCAAAGCAGGCGCGCGTGCGTCAGTTCCAGTCCATACTTCCCCTCCGCGGCAAGCCGCTCAACGTACAGAAGAAGAGCGCGCTGCAGGCGCTGCAGAACGAGGAGCTCAAGACGCTCATTTCGGCGATAGGCGCGGGCTTCGGCAAGAGCTTCGACGTGGAAAAGACGCGCTACAAAAAGGTTATCATTCTCTCCGATGCCGACCAGGACGGCATGCACATACGCTGCATACTGCTCACGTTCTTTTTCAAGTATATGTGCGACCTCATCAAGGCGGGCTGCGTGTACATCGGCATGCCGCCTCTGTACAAGGTGTATAAAAAGGACGTGGCGGAGTACGCTTACGACGACAAGGAACTGGACGAAAAGATTAAAAAAGTGGGCAAGGGGTACCAGATACAGCGCTACAAAGGTCTGGGCGAAATGTCGGCCGACCAGCTGTGGGAAACCACCATGGACCCCGCCACGCGCAACTTAATTCAGGTCACCATAGAGGACATTGCCGAAGCGGGCAGAGTGATAGATATGCTCATGGGCGACAAGGTAGAGGGGCGCAAGGTATTCTTAAACGAAAACGCCAACTTCAACAAGGTTGACGGCTTTATAGAAAAGGTACACTTCAAGGAAGAGGGCAAGAGCACTTCCGCAGATTACTACGATTAAAAGGGCGCAGGCACTATGGCAAAAAAGAACAACGGCAATTTTCAGACATCGATACCGCAGGGCAACGTATTCATCACTCCGATAGAGGACGTAATGCCCCAGTCAATGCTGCCTTACGCCGAATTTGTAATTCTGGACAGGGCGTTGCCCCGCGTGGAGGACGGCCTCAAACCAGTTCAGCGCCGCATACTCTATACAATGATGGAGATGGGGCTCACGCCCGATAAGCCGCACAAAAAGTCTGCGCGCATAGTCGGCGACTGCATGGGCAAGTACCACCCTCACGGCGACAGCTCGGTATACGACGCAATGGTGCGCATGGCGCAGGACTTCAACATGCGCATGACGCTCGTCAACGGACACGGCAACTTCGGTTCGGTGGACGGCGACCCCGCCGCCGCGATGAGGTATACCGAGGCCAGACTGGAGCCGCTCGCGCTCGAACTTTTAAAGGATATCGACAAGGAGACGGTGCCCTTTTCCTTCAACTTCGACGATTCCCTGCTCGAGCCCGACATACTCCCGGGCAGGTTCCCCAATCTGCTTGTAAACGGCGCTAACGGCATAGCGGTAGGCCTTGCAACCAACATACCCACCCACAACCTGGGCGAGGTGATAGACGGCGTCTGCGCCTATATAGACAATCCACGCATCTCGCTCAAAGAGATGATGAAGATAATTCCCGGCCCCGACTTTTCCACGGGCGGCTTTGTAATCGGCAACGAGCTGGAGCAGGCCTATGAAACGGGCAAGGGCAGAATAACGCTGCGCGCAAAGTACTCGGTGGAAACGGGTACGGGCGGCAAAAAGAACATAGTAATAACCGAACTTCCCTACCAGACCAACAAGGCCGAACTTCTGCGCAAGATAATGCTGTTGAAGGAGGCCAAAAAGGACGTTCTCTCCGACATAACGGACATCGTGGACGAATCTGACCGCACGGGCATGCGCGCCGTAATCTCCTGCAAGAAGGAGGCGGACGTGGACGCCATTCTCGCGGTGTTGCTCAAGTATACCGACCTGGAGTGCACGTTCGGCATAAATATGGTCGCCATAGCGGGCGGCAAGCCGCAGCAGCTGGGACTTCTGGACATAATAAGGTACTACGTAAACTATCAGAGGCTTGTGGTTCTGCGCCGCGCCAAGTTCGAGCTCAAGGAGGCGCAGGCCCGCAAACACATACTCGAAGGCCTTATCGTAGGCGTACACAACATTGACGAGGTTGTGCGCATAATCAAAAATGCCGAAAGCACGGCGGACGCGCGCCAGAAACTTATGTCAAAGTTCAGCCTCTCCGAACGCCAGGCGCAGGCCATACTCGATTTAAGGCTTGCCCGCCTTGCCAAGCTGGAAGTTTACAAGCTTGAGCAGGAGCTGGAGGAACTCAAAAAGAAGATAGCTCACCTGCAGAAGGTCATCGGCGACAAGAATATGCAGATGTCCATCGTCAAGCAGGAAATTCTTGAAATAAAGAAAAAGTACCCCTGCCCGCGCAAGACGGTCATAAAGGGCGTCACCGAAGAAATATATGTAAAGCGCGACGACATCAAGCGCGCCGTCACCGAGTGGGCGGTATCGCTTACGGCGGACGGCAAAATCAAGTTTACCGAAAAGGCGGACTTCATTTCAAAGTTCAAAAAGCCGTTGGGCGGCCCCAAACTTTCGGGTATGCACACGCAGGTTATATTTACGGGTTCGGATGCAATGCTTGTATGCTTTACAAACCTGGGCAACTGCGTATACGTCAACCTGGACGACGTGGACCCCACCGACTACCGCGCCGACCCGCTCTCCCTGCACGAACTCTGTCCCGACGCTCTGGAGGGCGAGCGTGCCGTCAAGCTGTTCACCCGCCAGGAAACTTCGGGCGACGTGCTGTTCTTCACGCGGCTGGGCATGGTCAAGCGCACGGCGTGGTCGGAATATAACCTCAAAAAGAGCTACTACCAGGCAATCGTCCTCAAAGAGGGTGACGAGGTAATCAATGCGGAGACGTACGATACGGACGAGTTCTCCACAATGTTCTTCGTAAGCCGCGGCGGCTTTGCTCTCAACGCCGTCAAGGACAATCTGCCCGTTCAGGGCAGGGTAGCGGGCGGCGTGCGCGGCATGGCGCTCGGAAACGGCGACGAATGTATCTTTGCCTCGCAGATAAACGGCGAGGGCGAAATTGTCGTCGTCACCGCCGCAAACGGGTTCAAGAGGGTAATTTCCTCGCTCATAGACCCCATCGGCCGCGCCTGCAAGGGCGTAATCATAGCCGACGTAAAGGACTGCAAGTCGCTGCTGTTCGCCGATTACGTGACAATTCCCTACACACTTGCCATAATCAACAAGGACGGCACCGTCGTTGAGCTGAACACCGAGGAAATCTCCATAGAAAACCGCGTAACCAAGGGCAAAAAGCTCAAACGCAATCCTCCGCTCGACCCCGCAAAAATAGTTGCGCTCAAACAGAAGTCGGACTACTCCGACGGCAACGTGCAGATGAGAATGTGACAGAGCCTTCTCAATGCGCGCGCCTTGAAAATAATAAAGAACGCGCGCAAACGTGCGCACGCGCGTATATATAATATGGTATATGGAACGGCCGACCGCAATTTTTGCGGTCGGCCTTTTTTCTGCGCAATATATTTTGGCGAAGTCTGCAAAATTTTTTGTGATTTTTTGGTTAAAGGCGGGCGTCGTTGTTTATATTATTACTGTAAACAAAATGGCAGGATAAATAAGATGTCAGAAAAGCATAACAAACATAAACATGCAGCCGATGCCGCAGAAAATTCCGAAGAGCTGCCCGAAGAGGAGCTCCCCGAAGCAGAGGAACCTGAAAAGGAACTTCCCGAAACGGAGGAGCAGCCCGCTGAAAAGCAGCCCGAGGAAAAACAGCCCACCGAGCTGGAAAAAGCTCAGGCGCTGGCTGAAGATTACAAGCGTAAATGGTATATGGTAGCCGCCGAATACGATAACTACCGCAAGCGTACGGCAACGCAGGCTTCGCAGTCGTATGAAGCAGGCAAGGCGGAGGCCATTTTAAAACTTCTGCCCGTAGCCGATACCTTCGGTTACGCTCTCGATGCGGCAAAGGATGAGGCCACAAGGGCCGGCATTGATAAGATAATAAAGAATTTTGTAAATATACTCGCCTCTCTCGGCGTGGAGGAAGCGGACATAAAGCCGGGCGACAAATTCGATGAAAGCGTTGCCGAAGCAATAATGAACGTTCCCTGCGGCGACGGCGAACAGCCCAATACCGTAAAGCTGGTACTCAAAAAGGGGTACAGACAGAACGGCAAGGTAATACGTTTTGCACAGGTTTCCGTAACGGTCTGAAAGGGCAGCAAAGAGAAATCTGATGCGCGAGGGCAATTCCCTCATATGCGGAAATCTTTCCGCTGACTGAATTAAGGTAATTATAAGGAGTTTGAATATTATGGGAAAAGTAATCGGTATCGACCTTGGCACGACCAACTCGTGCGTAGCGGTCATGGAAGGCGGTGAACCCGTCGTAATAGCAAACAGCGAAGGCAGCAGAACTACCCCTTCGGTAGTATCTTTCAAAGCGGACGGCTCCCGTATAGTAGGCCAGGCGGCTAAACGTCTTGCGGTAGCCCAGCCCGACAGAACGGTCATCTCCATAAAGAGACACATGGGCGAAGCCTATAAAGTAGATGTTGACGGCAAGAGCTATTCTCCCCAGGAAATTTCGGCAATGATTCTTTCCAAGCTCAAGGCTGATGCGGAAAGCTATCTCGGCGGCAAGGTAACGGACGCCGTTATCACCTGCCCTGCATACTTCAACGACTCTCAGCGTCAGGCCACCAAGGATGCGGGCAAGATTGCAGGCCTCAACGTTCTTCGTATAATCAACGAACCCACTGCGGCAGCGCTTGCATACGGCCTCGATAAGCAGGAAGGCAGCCAGAAGGTCATGATTTACGACCTCGGCGGCGGCACGTTCGATGTATCCATTCTTGAAATAGGCGACGGCGTGTTCGAAGTTCTTGCAACCAACGGCGATACTCACCTCGGCGGAGATGACTTCGATAACAAGATAATCGACTGGCTCGTCGATAACTTCAAAAAGGATACAGGCGTAGACCTCTCCAAGGACAGAATGGCTATGCAGAGACTCAAGGAAGCCGCAGAAAAGGCCAAGATTGAACTCTCCGGCATGACCAACACCAACATCAACCTGCCCTTCATAACGGTTGTGGACGGCGCTCCTCAGCACCTCGACTACGACCTGTCCAGGCAGAAGTTCGACAGCCTCACTTCCGAACTTGTAGACCGCACGGTTGAACCCATGCGCAAGGCTATGCAGGATGCAGGCCTCACCTACAAGGATATATCCAAGGTTATAATGGTCGGCGGTTCTACTCGTATCCCCGCCGTATTCGATAAAGTTAAGTCCATCACGGGCAAGGACCCCTTCAAGGGCATCAACCCCGATGAATGCGTTGCAATCGGCGCGGCAATTCAGGGCGGCGTGCTTTCGGGCGAAGTAAAGGATGTGCTCCTTCTCGATGTAATGCCCCTTACCCTCGGCATTGAAACGCTCGGCGGCGTATCCACACCCCTCATCGAGCGCAACACCACCATCCCCGTAAAGAAGAGCCAGGTATTCTCCACCGCGGCCGATAACCAGCCCGGCGTTGAAATCAACGTGCTTCAGGGCGAGAGAAAGTTCGCAAAGGACAACAAGTCCCTCGGCAGATTCATGCTCACCGATATACCTCCCGCACCCCGCGGCGTACCTCAGATTGAGGTTACCTTCGATGTCGATGCAAACGGCATTGTAAACGTTACCGCAAAGGACCTCGGCACAGGCAAGAGCACCAACATCACCATAACCGCATCTACCAACCTCTCCGAAGACGAGATTGACAAGGCGGTAAAGGATGCGGAGCGCTATGCCGAAGAGGATAAGAAGCGCAAGGAAGCCGTTGATAACAAGAACAACCTCGAGGCCATGATAGACAGCCTTGAAAAGACCGTCAAAGAGGCAGGCGACAAGCTCACCGAGGCCGACAAGACCACGGTTGAAAACGCAATTGCCAAGGCCAAGACCGAGCTTGAATCGGGCGACGCTGACAGAATCAAGGCGGCAAGCGAAGAGCTCTCCCGCGAGATTCAGCCGATAGTTGCAAAAATCTATCAGCAGGCACAGGGCGCGGCAAACGGCGCAAACGGTGCAAGCGGTTCAAACGGTGACGACACCGAGTTCAACCAGCACGGCAACTGATTAAAGGTTTCACCTCCTAAAAATAAATAGAACGCTGGCGCACGGGGGAAGCAGAAAGCCTCCGTGCGCCGTGCGGCATTAAACGAAAGCGCATCCGGCGCTGTAAAATAATACAACAAAAAAGGGCATTGGTTGCGGCATATATGCGGTCCTATCATAAATTTCGGGGACGGCCGCAGGCCCGTTTCAGGGTAAACTATGGCAGAGAAAAAGAACTATTATGAAATTCTGGGCGTATCGAGAACGGCCACGCAGGACGAAATAAAGTCGGCGTACCGTAAGCTTGCCAAGCAGTATCATCCCGATTTCCACCCGGGCGACAAAGAAGCGGCGGATAAGTTCAAGGAAGTGAACGAGGCCAACGCCGTACTTTCCGATGAGCAGAAGCGCAAGCAGTACGACTTTGAGCTGGATCATCCCAACATGGGCGGTTTCAGCGGCGGCGCAGGCGGCTTTTCGGGCTTCTCGGAGGGCGGATTCGGCGGTTTCGAAGATATAATAAGCTCCATGTTCGGCGGCGGATTCGGCGGTGCAAGCCGTCAGTCAAGACCCGCGCGCGGCGCTGATATCGAACAGACAATATCGCTCTCCTTCTTGGATGCCATAAAGGGCTGCACCAAGGAAATCAGCTACTTCAGGAACGAACCTTGCCGTTCGTGCAACGGCACCGGTGCGCGCGGCGGTACGGAATACACAAAATGTACGCGCTGCGGCGGTACGGGCCGCGTAAAATTCCAGCAGGATACGCTGTTCGGCCGCACCATTCAGGTGGGTGCCTGCCCCGATTGCGGCGGTACGGGCCGTAAAATCACCGAAAAGTGCCCCGACTGCAAGGGCAAGGGCTACAAACGCGTTGAAACGCGCTTTACGGTAAACATTCCCGCGGGTGTGGATAAGGACAGCTCCCTGAGAAAACGCGGTTTCGGTCAGGCTGCACCCAACGGCGGCGAGCCCGGCGATCTGTACATCTATTTCCGCATAGAGCCTCACAAATTGCTCCGCAGGGAGGATAAGGACCTGTTCGTAACGGTGCCCATCTCCTACAAGACGGCCGTCTGCGGCGGTAAAATCATGGTGCCCGGCATAGACGATATGATTGAATATACCGTACCCGAAGGCACTCCCTCGGGCACAAGGTTCTGTCTGCGCGGCAAGGGCGTAAAAACGGTCAACGGCACGGGCAATCTGTACGTCACCGTAGAGATAGAAGTTCCCACCCGCCTTACCCGCGACCAGGAGAAAAAGGTTGCGGAAAGCGAGGACAATATCGCGCTCAAATCGTGCGACAATATGTCCAGGTTTGCCAACACCGTTTCGGCAGTCTACGGCAAAACTTTGGGCAAACAGTAAGCAGTCATTTGCAAAACTTAATCAGATTATAAATAATCAGATTATAAAAAAGCTCCGCTTATGCGGAGCTTTTTTTGTGTGTTTTAAGCTATATCTGCGTGCCTTGCGTGTCGCAAAATTGCGGCTGTAATTTTTGCGTCGGCAGTCTGTTTTCTTTGATAGTTGCGGCATATATGGCGGTCAATCGCCTTTTGTGCCCTTTTTAAAGTATTCCTTCCAGTAGCCGAGAGCGGCGGAGGGAGTGGCATTTCGCGTGGCCGTTGCCGAGTATGTTGCGGCAATTTCTTTATAAGTGGCGGAGGAGAGGTCCACGGGCGGTATTTCCAGTTCGTACAGCCCCCAGTTCAGCTGTCCGCTGCCGCGGTGGGTGCGCACGTAAAGATTGCGGTATTTTTTTCTCGCGGCGGTATATTGCGGCGTTAGTCTTGTATGTCCAGGAAGTGAACGACCACCCCAGCGTGTCAAAGTAATCAAAGTAAGTCTGCCAGTCCTTTTTTCTGCCGTATGCGTTCCATTCGCCTATATATACGGGCGTATTGTAGCGCATAAGGTTGTGCAGAGCCTTGTACGTTTTAAGACACGTCTTCTGCGAAAAGGGTGTAAGGTTGTAAATGTGATACTCTATGCATATGTTTTTCCAGCCGAAGGGCTTTATTCTCGCGCCGTTGAATGGGAAGGAAAAACATTCAATGAATATAAGGTGAAACGGGTCGGCTTCGCGCACGGCGCGATATAGCCTGTCGTAGTATTCAAAATTAATTTTTCCGCCGTAGCGGTGCGGCCGTCTGCGCGGTTCGTTAAGCAGGTCATAGCCTGCAACCGTCTTGTTGTCGCGGAAGTGCGCCGCTATTTCACGCCACAGCCTTTCGCAGTTTGCCTCATTCTGTGCGTTGCCGTAAAGCTCAAAGTGATTGTCGTCGCCCGAGTGGTGGTCCATATTCTGCGAACCGTGTCCGCCGTGCATATCAAGTATGGCGTACAGTCCGTATTTTTCGCACATATCCACAGCCCAATCAAGCCGCGCAAAGGCGTTCTCTTTCAGCTTGCCGTCCCGTTCAAGGTTCATGTAGCAAAACGGTATGCGCACGGCGTTCATTCCTGTGCTCGCAATATTTTCAAAGTCCTCTTCGCGTATGTAGGTGTCAAGGTACAGCTCTTCCAGCTCCTCGGCCTGCCTCGGCGTAAGGTTGGGGTTTGAAAGCATTGCCGCTCTGCCGCGGCGCAGGGTATATACGCCCGTTTCAAAGTTGTTTACTTTTGTTACGCTCATCCACGGTTCGGGTATGAACCAGTTGCCAACATTCACGCCTTTAAGTTGCAGTATGTTGCCCTCGCCGTCGTAAAGATTTGTCCCCACGGCCTGCACATATCCGTTTGAATCGGCTATATGTGCGGGTCTTTTACTGTTCGGGTCTGTATTTAAAAGAATAATCGCCGCAGTCGCCGCGGCTATTAGTATGGCTGCAATGATGCAGCCGATAATAATTCCTGCCATTTTTTCTCCCTTATCTTAATGGCGCAACTGGCTGATTCAAGGTTTTAAAGTAAAGCACATCGGCTTTTTTACGTTTCTGAACTGTCGTTCCCGCCGCCTTGCTCCTTGTTGCCTTTGCGCCTTTTTACGCATTCGGTCAGCAGATATTCTATCTGCCCGTTTACCGAGCGGAAGTCGTCCTCCGCCCAGGCGGCAATTTCGGCGTAAAGCTTGGCCGAAAGCCTTAAAGGTATCTGTTTTTTGCCTTTTTCCTTTTCCATCATTTCACCTTTAATGCCGCTTTATTTTTTCGCACCCTCCCGCAAAAAGCGGGAGGGTGCAAGGCTTATTTGTGCGTTATTTATGGCATATATGCGGGGCAATTGCTCTTTAATCAGTACAGAGAGCCGCTGTTGACTATCGGCTGGGCGTCCTTGTTGCCGCAGAGTACGACTAAAAGATTGGATACCATTGCCGCCTTGCGCTCTTCGTCCAGTTCCACGGTGTGCTTTTCGCTGAGCCTTTCAAGCGCCATTTCAACCATTCCGACCGCGCCGTCCACAATCATTTTGCGCGCGTCGATAATGGCGGAGGCCTGCTGACGCTGCAACATTGCCGCCGCAATTTCGGGTGCGTAGGCAAGGTAGGTTATGCGCGCTTCAATTATCTCAAGTCCCGCATCGGCCACTTTTTCCTGTATTTTGTCGCGTATGCGCTTTACAACAACTTCGCTTGAACCGCGCAGACTGCCGTCGTCTGCCATTCCGTCACCCGTGGTATCCACGTTGGGCGCCACGTCGTAGGGGTATATGCGCACAATGTCCCTCAGCGCGGTGTCGCATTGCAGGGATAAAAATTCCTTGTAGTTATCCACGTTGAACACCGCCTTTGCCGTATCCACAACGCGCCAGGTTACGGCAATGCCTATCTCAACGGGGTTGCCCAGGCAGTCGTTAATCTTCTGCTTTGCGTTGGAAAGCGTCATAACCTTAAGCGAAATTTTCATGTTGCTGGAAAAGCCCTGTGCGGCGGAGGCAATAGGCTTTTCGGTGGTTACGTCGCCGCTCTGCCCCAGTTTTGTCTTTGCGGCGGGGTTGAACGACTGGCAGAAGGGGTTTACATAATAAAATCCGTCTCCGCGCAGCGTGCCGTAGTACTTTCCGAACAGAGTTAAAACAAGCGCCTCCTGCGGCTTTATAACTTTCAGACCGCCGAAAAGTATCCACCCGAATATAAGGTAGACAACGCATATAATCGTGCCTGCAATATAGCCCGTGTTGTTCGCGCCCTCCTCAAAGTGCAGCGAGCACGCAATCGCGCCGGCAATGGCCGCTATGTAAAGAATAGCAAGCACAATCAGTGCCGCCATGCCGTTCGGCTTTTTGTTGAGTGTTTTTTCAGTCATTTTTCATATCCTCCTCATTTTGGATATTTATTTGGTATCATTATGATATCACACATCTCATGCTTTGTCAATATGCATTTTTTATGTTGCACGTAATTCTGCCGCACTGGTCTTGGCGGTTCATAAGTTTAGCCAAAACATTTTGCGGCGGTGGAACTGCCCGCCGTATCGGTGAAAAGTGTGTTCTGCTCATAAGTTTTCCACAAAAGTTGCAGACATTACACGGTGGATAACTTTGCAATAACAATGTAAAAAATTCGTCGAAAAACCGTCCGAAAAGGGAATTATACAGCGGTTTGGGTATAAATTGTGGATAAGTGGATAATTACTCACAAGTTTTACGGTCAGTTACCCACACCAAAATGTGGAAGAATGTGGATAACGCGGCGGTATATGCACACAGTAATGTGGATAACTTTTGCCTGTATATGCTCGTCTGTTGATAAATACAGAAACCTGCGTATATAAAAAATTTTCTCCGCTATGAGACTATTGCGAGGTAAAATATGGAAAAGCACTGGCACGCTTCAGCTATATTCAGACTGCAATGGCGGGGCATCCGTCTGCCGTAGAATGTGGCTGACGGCAGAGCGCTGTAATGCTGTTCCCCGTTTCTTGTAAATCTG
>DVMA01000022.1 GCA_018715195.1 Candidatus Coproplasma excrementavium
GTGGCAATCGGCAGGTTGAGCATTGCGGCCACTTCGCGCCGTTTATAACCCGAAACCTGGCACAGCATTACAATTTCGTATTCGTCCTCGGCAAGGATTTTGGCCGCGGCGTCGAATATGTATGGCAAAGAAGTTTCCGCCGTGCCATACTTGCGGACTTCAAGCTCGTCGGTGAAGTCTGCGCTCTGTTCACGTTGTCTCTTTTTGATATCGTTGAGCGCAAGGTTTTTTGCTATTTTTACCAGCCAGGCAGTAAAGTTTGTGCCGGGAGTGTAGTTATCTATGGCGCTCAGCGCGCGCATATACGTCTCCTGCATCACGTCCTCGGCGTAGCCCTTGTCGTGCAGAATGTACAGCGCGGCAAAGTATACTGCGCGGTTGGTACATTCGTATATGTAGTCGAAAGCGCTGTGTTCGCCCGCCCTGAATGCCTCTATTTTATTTTCCAGTAAAGCGCTGTTTCTCATATTCCGCCCGCGGCGCGCGTAATCTTCCTTTACATATATAACAATGCAGAGGGCGTTTTTGTTGGCGCGTCTTTAAAAAATTTTCATAAAAATAATATCATTTTAAATTGCCGCTGTCAATAAGCTCCTTAAATGGCAATATAAGATTCTGATTTTGCCCGTTGGACGGCGTATATGCCGCAACCAATAAAAATTTGTGCAATTTTTGCACCGTCCGTTTTTTACGGCCGCGTTTGACAAAATTGTCCGCCGTGTGATATAATTTTTTTGTTAAAAAAAGGATATTTTGCTAATTTACTGCGCATATTCTGCGCACGCAATAAAGAATTTATGAAAACTGCTTTCAGGGATAAACTTAAAGAATCGCTGTCCTCAATACTCCCCGTGGCCGCCATAATACTGGTGCTTTCGGTAATATTCGGGGTGAGTACGTTCCAGTTCGTGCTCTTTCTTCTCGGCGCGGTAATGCTGGTCATAGGGCTTTCGCTGTTTAATATGGGCGCGGATATGTCCATGCTTATAATCGGCGAAAAGATAGGTTCGGTAATCACCCATTCGCGCAAGGTGTGGCTGATTGCGCTCATCTCCTTTGTGATAGGCATAATCGTCACCGTTGCCGAACCCGACCTGCAGATTCTTGCGGGCTACGTATCGGAGGCCATAAACAGCTGGGTGCTTATAATCACGGTGGCGGTGGGCGTAGGCATATTCCTCACCATTGCAATGCTGAGGATAGTGTTCAAAATACGCCTTTCCATACTGCTCATAGCATTCTATATAATAGCCTTTCTTCTTGCATTTCTGTTTGTGGATTCCAGTTTCTGGGCGATAGCGTTCGATTCGGGCGGCGTAACCACTGGTCCCATGACGGTGCCCTTTGTAATGTCCCTCGGCGTGGGCGTCGCCTCCATACGAAGCGATAAGGAGGGCAAGGACGATTCCTTCGGTCTTGTGGCTTTCTCCAGCGTGGGTCCCATAATCGCCGTGCTCATACTCGGCATAATAAGCGGCGCGGCGGGCATTGAATACACTCTGGACGATGCGGGCGTGGCAACGGGCAACACGGACGACGCGCTCTGGCAGTTTCTCCTCGGAATGGGCACATACGCGGAGGAGGTAGGAATCGCCCTCGCGCCTATAGTAATATTTTTTGTATTGTTCCAGATTTTTGCAAGAGTGTTCCACAAGCGTCAGATGATAAAAATCTGCGTGGGACTTGTCATCACATTTGCAGGGCTTGTGCTCTTTTTAACGGGTGCAAACATCGGCTTTGCCCCTATGGGTACGCTCATAGGCCGCGGACTCGGCAAAGTGGCGCACGGCTGGCTGCTCATACCCGTAGGAATGCTTATCGGCTATTTCGTAGTTGCGGCCGAACCCGCCGTGCACGTACTCAACAAGCAGGTAGAGCGCATGAGCGCTGGCGCAATCAAGGCCCGCTCAATGATGCTTGCGCTCAGCATATCGGTATGTTGCGCGCTCGGTCTTGCAATGCTAAGGGTTGTTACGGAAATAAATATAATGTACGTGCTTGTGCCGGGCTATGCCGTGGCGCTGATACTTACATTCTTCACGCCCAAGCTGTTCACGGGCATTGCGTTCGACTCCGGCGGCGTGGCGTCCGGTGCAATGGTTTCGGCGTTCGTGCTGCCCATGGCGATAGGCGCGTGCAGCGTGATAGCTGGCGATGCGGCGGCGTACGAAATAATGACGGACGCATTCGGCTGCGTATCTTTTGTGGCGTTGATGCCGCTCATAACAATACAGGTATTCGGCATAATCTACCGCGGCAAGACGTCGCGCATAAAGCGCACTTTCCTTACCGTGGAGGACAGAATAATAGAGTACGAGGTGAACTGAAATGGAAAAACTCAGTCTCAGCTCAAAATTCATACCGTCGCGCATATCGCGCGGAGTGCGTACGTCGCGGCCGAACAGGGCAAAACTGCTTGTCAGTATAGTCAACCGAGGCGATGACGAGCGCATGGCGCAGCTTTTGAACGATTTTTCCGTTGCGCTCACGTTCTCCTGCCAGGGAATGGGTACGGCGCGCAGTACCGTTCTCAACTACCTCGGCATAGGCACAAGCGAAAAGACGGTAATGTTTTCGCTCATACCCGAAAGCGACGAAGGGGCAATCCTTGAAGAGATAAGCAATAAAATGCTTTTATATCTCGTTGGCAGAGGCATATCTTTCACGGTGCCGCTTTCGGCGGTTTCGGAAATAATAGCAAACGGAATAGGCGCTGCGGCTGCGGCAAAGACGGTAGACGGGAGGAACATCATGCAGGACAGCGAACGCAACTATGATTTGATTGTGGCGATAGTTGCCGAAGGATATGTTGAAGAGGCCATGGAGGCAGCGCGTTCGGCGGGTGCGGCGGGCGGCACTGTAATACGCGCGCGTTCGATTGAAAACACCAAGGCCGAACAGTTTGCGGGCATATCGCTGCGCGAGGAATCGGAAATACTTTTAATACTTTCGCAGCGCTCTTCCAAACTTGCCATAATGAACGCCGTTGCGGCGTCGGCGGGATTGAAGACGGAGGCGGGCGGCGTGCTCTTTTCAATGCCCGTGGACCGAACTGTCGGCGTAGGCGCGGTCGGCTCCGCTCCCGAAGAGGACAAGAAAGAGGAAGAAAATAGCTGAATAATAAAAACAAAGGGCGTGCTGAATTTCTGCACGCCCTTAAATATTATGTCTCGTGGAAGGCCTTGTTGTATTCTTCAATGCTCTTTTCAATGATTTCAATGGCACGCTTTCTGCCCATTATCTCGGAAACGGTTGTGTGCTTGTGTTCAAGCTGTTTGTACACCTGGAAAAAGTGTTTCATTTCTTCGAATATGTGTCTGGGCAGCTGTTCAAGTTCGGTATAGCAGTTGTAGGTGGGCTCTTTGAACGGTATGGCAATTATCTTGGAGTCCTCTTCGCCTTCGTCCGACATATTTATAACGCCTATGGGGTAGCACTGCACTATGGAAGCGGGCAGAATGGGTTCGCTGCACAGCACAAGCACGTCCAGCGGGTCGCCATCGTCGGCAAGCGTGCGCGGTATAAAGCCGTAGCTTGCGGGGTATACGGTGGAAGTGTAAAGCACTCTGTCCAGCCTTAAAATGCCCGTTGCTTTGTCCAGTTCGTACTTGGAGCGCGACCCCTTGGTTATCTCTATGTAGGCCATAAAGTCCTCTTTTTTAATGCGTTCGGGCGCAATGTCGTGCCATATATTCATAAAATTTCCTCCTTAAGTAACGCCGTAAGGCTCTTCCTTTTTATTCTATCACATAAAAAATCAATGTGCAAGGGGGAGCTGATTTTTGACCGCACATTTTTGCAATTATCGCTTGACCGCGCGGTTTATGTGTGTTAGCATATTGCGGTGGGTCGCGGAATGGTATTTCCGCGGACTAAGGAGGCGGATATGAAATTCAACACCGTTCTGTTTGACCTGGACGGCACTCTTACAGATTCTTTCCCGGGCATAGCCGACTGCGTGGAGTACGCGCTGTCGCGCTTCGGCATTAAGGTGGAGAACAGAGCCTCTCTTTCGGTATTTGTCGGACCGCCCCTTTTGTATTCATTCAAAAAGTTTTACGGCTTTTCGGAGTCCGATGCCCGCCGTGCCGTGGAGTACTACCGCCAACTCTTCCGCGAAAGCGGAATATATAACAACACCCTCTATGACGGCGTGGTGGAACTGCTTTCAAGCCTAAAGGAAAGCGGAGTAAAGCTTCTTGTTGCAACTTCCAAGCCAGAGGTGTTTGCCCGCAAAATACTTGCCCGCCATGAGATAGATGGTCTTTTCGGCTTTATAGGCGGAGCCACGCTCACCGACGAGCGCACTTCAAAGGAGCAGGTCATAGATTATGTGATAAAGAGCTGCGGCACGGACAAATCTTCCGCGCTTATGGTCGGCGACAGGGAACACGACATAACGGGCGCGCATCTGTGCGGAATAAAGGCGGCGGGAGTGTTGTACGGCTACGGCAGCCGCGAGGAACTCGAGTTTGCGGGTGCCGACTTCATTGCCGAAACTCCCGAAGA
>DVMA01000023.1 GCA_018715195.1 Candidatus Coproplasma excrementavium
ACGCGATTCGTAAGGAGCGCAGCGACGGAATAGCAATCGTTGCGGAACGGATAAAAGTCAACTTAACATAAGTGTTCCCGCCGATTGCGTTCTGCGCAGACGGCCGCGAAAGCGGCAGTAGTTGCGTGTTCTTATATCAGAAAATAAAAAAGCAATCTGTCATAAACAGATTGCCTTAATGCTGGCGGGGGAGACGCGAATCGTAAGGAGCGCAGCGACGGAATAGCAATCGTTGCGGAGCGGATAAAAGTCAACTTGAATAAGTGTTCCCGCCGATTGCGTCCTGCGCAAACGGCCGCGAAAGCGGCAGTAGTTGCGTGTTCTTATGTCAGAAAACAAAAAAGCAACCTGTCATAAACAGATTGCCTTAATGCTGGCAGGGGAGACGCGATTCGAACACGCAACCTACGGTTTTGGAGACCGCTACTCTACCGTTGAGCCACTCCCCTATAACTTTTCAACAACATATAGAATTATATAATATCAGAACATTTTAGTCAACTGTTTTTGGAGAATTTATATGAAAAAACTGTATAAACTCGGCGTTGTCGGCTGTGGGTTTATGTCCCAGGCTATACTTAAAGGCGTAACAGGTTCAGATTTCCTTCGTGCGAAGAAAGTGCTTGTCAGCGATGTATCTGAAGAGGCTCTTGATAAGGCTGCGGACCTCGGCATTGTGGGTACGACGGACAATAAATATCTTGTAGAAAACTGCGAATATGTATTGTTTGCCGTAAAGCCTCAGAACTTTGCCGATGTATGCAAAAGTTTAGGCGGTTCTGCACCCGAAAAAGTAATTTCGATAATGGCGGGAGTTACGCGCAATAAAATAAAGAGTGTACTTGGCAGAGGCGTAAAGGTTGCCCGTTGCATGCCTAATCTTCCCTGCTCGATAGGCAGCGGAATGATAGGTGTGGACATGTCCGACTTTAATGACAGTCAGGACGATATTGAATTTATAAGCGGCGTACTCAACTGCCTTGGCACGGTGCTCAGCCTTGACGAAATCAAGATGAATGCCGTAACGGGTATAAGCGGCAGCGGCCCTGCATACGTATTTCTGTTTATAGATGCGCTCATAGACGCAGGCGTTCATCAGGGACTTACCCGCAATGAGGCCACCATACTCGCCGTTCAGACAGTTATGGGTGCCGCAGAGATGGTGGAGCACAGCGATGTTGCTGTACCCGAACTTGTAAAGAGAGTATGCAGCAAGGGCGGCACGACAATAGAGGCTGTTAAAGTGCTTGAAGAACGCAATCTGAGCGGTATTATTGACGAGGCCGTTGCGGCCTGCACGAAGCGTTCAGAGGAACTTTCTCAATGAGCATGAAGAGGGTGACTCTGTATACCGATGGCGCGTGTTCTGGCAATCCGGGAGTAGGCGGGTACGGCGCGGTACTTATGTACAACGGCCACGAAAAGCGCATTTCGGGTGCACAGGCCGATACAACCAATAACCGTATGGAGCTTACGGCCGTCATAGAGGGCTTAAAATGTCTTAACCGCCCGTGCGAAGTGGATGTGTACAGCGATTCGGCGTATACCGTAAACGCCTTTAATTCGGGCTGGGTATACGGATGGCGAAGGGCGGGCTGGGTAAAACCCGATAAAAAACCCGTGCTGAACGCCGATTTGTGGCAGGAATTGCTTACGCTTACCGAAGTGCATACCGTACATTTCAATAAGGTTAAGGGTCACGCCGATAACGAGTACAACAACCTCTGCGACAAACTTGCCACCGATGCGGTGAAAAATTTCAAATCGGAAGGCTGATTTTATATAAGGCAAGAGAAATCACACACATTTTTCATTGATTTTTTCTTATTTTCAGAATAAATAAATATATTTTACTTACGGAAAATATAATATAAGGGTATATGATGAAAAAGAGCACGCGAACGACATTTATTCATATTTTCAGCGTCACGGCGCTCGTCGCAGGCTGCGTAGCGGCGTGCGCGCTTGTCATTGCGGCAATTTTGTGTGACAGTATACCCTTTATAAACGAACACAGAACCCTGCTTGTATCGCTTTGTATGGGGCTGTTTTTTGTGGTGATGCTGTGTTCGCTCATGTTCTACATCTTTGAACAGAACGCGCTCTACAGACTTGCTCTGTGTGTTGTGGTGTGCCTTGTGCTTATAGCGGCGCTGTTTTATGCTATAAGCCGCACGGGGTTTATAAAAAGAATGACCAGCGTGGAGGCGTTGCAGGAATTTATCAGGTCAAACGGAAGTTATGCGGTAACTGTATGTCTTTTTATACTCATACAATTTCTGCAGGTTGTCGTTCTGCCCATTCCCAGCACCGTCACGGTTATGGCGGGCGTAGCGCTCTTCGGGCCCTGGTTTTGCTCTCTGTACAGCTTCATAGGTATTCTGGCAGGCTCGCTTGTGGCCTTTGCTATAGGCAGATTCCTCGGATACCGCGTTGTCAGCTGGATAGTCGGCAAGGACGATTTGGATAAATGGCTGAATAAAATTAAGGGCAAGGACTATCTTATCCTTTCCATAATGTTTCTGTTGCCGCTGTTCCCTGACGATGTGCTCTGTTTTATATCGGGACTGTCGTCAATGACCTGGCCATATTTCATTATAATGATAATAATCACCCGCGCGTTGTCAATAACGCTGTCCTCGGTATCGTTCAATTCAATACCTTTCACAACTTGGTGGGGTATTCTGTGCTGGGTGCTTATAATTGCCGCTGTTGTGGCGCTCTTCTGGCTTGTGATAAAGTATTCCGATAAAATTGACCGCTTCGTCAAGGAAAAACTCGGTTTCAAAAAATTTATGAACCGAAAGAATGATAAAAATGATAAAAAGGACTGATTGCAAATCAGTCCTTTTTTTGTATGCTTGCCTCAGGCTAATTTGTGTCATATCCAAGGCTTGTAGTTGTCGTGTGCGGGGCTTATAAAAAGTCCGTGCGCTTTAATAAGATGTTTGTTCATAATTGTATCAGCAATTGTTGTGCAGGATTGCATTTTACTTTGGAATACTGTATAATTTAAAGGTAAATAAATTTTAAGGATAAAATAATGAAAATAGCAGTTATAGGCGGCGGCGCCGCCGGGCTTATGGCGGCGTGGGCTGCGGCGGAAGAGGGCGCGGACGTTACGCTGTTTGAGCAGAACGAAAAGTGCGGAAAAAAGATTTATATAACAGGCAAGGGTAGGTGTAACGTCACAAACGATTGCGACCCTCAGGAATACCTTACGCACGTTGTAAACGGTGCAAAATTTCTCACGGGTGCAGTTTATGCTTTTCCTCCGCGTGCGCTTATGGAACATCTTGAAAGGGGCGGTCTTAAACTTAAAACAGAGAGGGGCAATCGTGTTTTTCCCGTATCGGACAAGGCCAGCGATGTTACAAAGTGTCTTGAAAATTATTGCCGTGATGTCGGCGTTAAAATAAAATTTGATACAAAAGTGCTTAAATTAAGCATTTTGAATAGTACTATGCGTGGCATAATAACCGAAAAAGGCGAGTTTTTATCTGATAAAGTCATAATCTGCACGGGCGGGAAGAGTTATCCTTCCACGGGTTCACGCGGGGACGGATACGTGTTTGCCGCTCAGGCGGGACATAACGTAAAAGAGCCAGTGCCCTCTCTTTGCGGCGTAAATTTAAAGGGGGATTACTTTAAACCGATGCAGGGACTGTCACTTAAAAATGTCGGTTTGAAAGTTTTTGTCAAAAGCAAGCTTATAAAGGACCTTTTCGGCGAAATGCAGTTCACGCATTTCGGGGCGAGCGGTCCGCTTATTTTAACGGCTTCCGCGCTTATAAACAGATGTATGCCTTCCGATGTAAGACTTGTCCTCGATTTCAAACCCGCGCTCTCTCAGGAGCAGCTTTCGGCAAGAATTCTGCGCGATTTTGAGGAGTTCAAAAATAAGGACATTTCAAATTGTCTTAAAAATCTTTTGCCTTCGTCCGCAATCGAGCCGGTTCTTGCAAGGTGCGCCATTCAGCCGGATAAAAAAATAAATTCAGTCACAAAGGCTGAAAGGGCGTCGTTGTTGACAAATCTTAAAAATTTTGATATTCTTTTCTCGTCGGTTCGCGGCTTTGAAGAGGCTGTCGTGACCAGCGGCGGAGTAAGCCTTTCAGAGGTCAATCCTAAGACGATGGAAAGCAAGCTTGTAAAGGGACTTTACTTTGCTGGCGAGGTACTGGATGCAGACGCATTTACCGGCGGTTTTAATCTTCAGATAGCCTTTTCCACGGGATTTTGTGCGGGGAGAGCGGCTGCCCGTCAATAGTTTTTGGTGAGTGCGACTATTCGAGGTCGTACGACTATTCGAGGTCGTACGACTACTCGAGGTCGTGCGGCTGTGCGGGGTTTGCAGAGCGGGTTGTTTTTTTATTTTGCCTTTTGAAGTGAAATTATTAAAGCAGCTTGGTCATCAAAAAGTATCCTTGCCGTCTGCGTAATTGTAATGGCGGTTGCACAGCTTTAAACTGTGTATTGCAATTCCGTCAAGGCGAAGATTATTACAGTTGGCAGATTATTACAAGTTGACGATAAGTTTATAAATTTTAACAGATTTTAAGTTCAGACATTTAAAAACAAATGCGCTTTACTGCGCGGAGGAAGTCAAATGAATGCAATTCGCGGAGCTATAACCGTCAAGGAAGATACGCCCGAGCAGGTGAGAGAGGCCGTATCGCAGTTGCTTGCCGAAATCAGCGAAAAAAACAGTTTAAAAAAAGAGGACATAATTTACATTATGTTTTCCAGCACGGAGGATATAAAGTCATTTTATCCCGCAAAGGCGGCAAGGGAAGCAGGCTACGGAACCTGTCCGCTGTTTTCAGCAATGGAACCGCCTATCGAAGGCGCTCTTCCCCTATGCATAAGGGTGCTTGTGCTAACGTCGCTTGAAGGCGCTCCCGTGCCCGTATACCTTGGCGACGCCGCGCTGTTGAGACGTGACCTCACACGCAGACTTGTAATCGCTCTCGACGGCCCTGCAGGCAGCGGCAAGAGCACAACGGCAAAAAATCTTGCAAAAGACTTGAACATACTCTATCTCGATACGGGGGCAATGTATCGTGCCTGTGCCCTTGAATGTGTAAGGCGCGGAGCGGATATCTCTGATGAAAATTCCGTAAAGTCCGTGATGGACGATATCGACCTGCGAATAGAATATAAGAACGGCAGGCAGGTGACAATGCTTGACGGCGGGGATGTATCGGAGGAAATCCGCAGACCTGAAATTTCGCAGCTGGCCTCAAAGGTTTCGGCTTTCGGCTGCGTAAGGCGCAAAATGGTGGAGATGCAGCGCAGAATAGCGGCAACGATGTCCTGCGTTATGGACGGCAGGGATATCGGAACCAACGTTCTGCCCAATACCGAGCATAAATTTTATGTGACCGCATCTGTGGAAGTCCGTGCAAAGAGGCGCTATGAGGAGGACAGGGCAAAGGGTTACGAGGTGTCTTACGACAGCATAGTGAACGACATCCGCGAGCGTGACAAGCGCGATACCGAAAGGGAGATTGCTCCGCTCAGGTGTGCAGAGGACGCCGTTATTGTCGATACGTCTGACATGACTCCCGAGCAGGCAGTCGAATTCATAAAAAATAAAATTCAGGAAAAGATCTGATATTATGGAAAATTCTGTTAAAACTGACGAAAAGAGTGAAAAGCAGAGGCTTAAGGAGCAGAAAAAGCAGGAGCGCGCAGACAGAGCGTACGTGCGCTGGTTTGCCTTTCTGCGCTTTGCCGCAAAGGTAATCAGGCTGTTTTTGCCTTACGAAAGACATGACGAGTGCGTCTATGAGGACAGACCCTATGTATTTTTGTGCAACCATTACAGAATGATTGACGTAATGTACCCCGCGGTTGCGGTAAAAAAGCCCATTCATTTCATGGCGAAAAAGGAGCTGTGGGACAACAAGTTCCTCAACTGGTTCTGCAATAAATCGAGGTGCATACCCGTCAGCCGCGACGGCGCTTCGGGCGACGTAAAGGCGGTAATGACTGCGATGAAATACATCAAAAACGGTGAAAATATACTCATTTACCCCGAAGGCACGAGGAACAAGGGCAATGAGCCGATGTTGCCTTTCAAGGGCGGTTTTGCGGCCGTTGCCATAAAGACGAAGACGCCTATCGTACCCATAGTTCAGTCGCGCAAACCCAGTCTTTTCAGAAAAGTGCACGTAATTTACGGAAAGCCCATAGAGTTTACCGAGTACTACGGCAAAAAACTCACAGAAGAGAATATAGCCGAGTGTGAAGAAAAGATAAGAAACATCATGATAGAAATGCACGGCCGCTACAACAAGGAAGGCAACAAATGAGGGTCATTCTGGCGCGCAACAGCGGCTTTTGCCGCGGGGTCAGACATGCGGTTGACACGGCCATGCGTGCCGATGCGGAGAACACGTTCGTCCTCGGCGAAATAATACACAACAAGGACGTCATAGACGCAATCGAACGGCGCGGCGTTAGGCAAGTGGAGTCGCTTGGCGACGTGCCCGACGGAGCGACGGTAATTTTCCGTTCGCACGGCGTTCCCGAAAGCTTTTATGCAGAGGCTGAATCGCGCGGAATAAAGGTTCTGGACTGTACCTGCGGATTTGTCAGAAAAACGCAGAAAATAGTCAGCGAACAGTACACCGCAGGCAAAACAATCATAATAGTCGGCGAGCCCACGCATCCTGAAGTTATTGGACTTCAGGGTTGGTGTAAAAACTCTGCCATTGTCATAAATTCCGAAGACGCCGTTTTGCCTTCTTTGGAGGGAAAAGACGTGTGTATTGTGAGCCAGACCACCTTTTCCGTTGAAAAATTTGAAAAAATAATAGAAAATATAAAAAAACAGCGTGAAAAAACAGTTGATGTTTTTAAAACTATTTGTTATACTACTATAGGACGTCAGAAGGAAGCCGAAGAAATTGCCGCAGAGTGCGACGCGGTGCTGGTAGTAGGCGGGCTCAACAGCAGCAATACAAATAAGCTGTTCGAGATCGCTTCGCGAAGATGCGCTCACGTTTTCAGGCTGGCAAACGCGAGGGATTTCGACTACGGACAATTAAAAAATTATTCAAGTGTAGGTATCGTTTCAGGGGCATCAACCCCGGATGCCCAAACCCGGGAGGTTCTTTTAAAGATGGAAGAAGTTAGCACAGAAGTTAAGGCAACAGAAGCTGCCGAAGAAAAAGCCGTAACCGAAACTGCGGAAGCAACCGCAGAAGTAAAGGCTGTTTCTGAAGAGGCAAAGCCTGCTGAAGAAGTTAAGGAGGAAGCAAAGCCCTCCAATCCTATGGATGCAGTTCTCAACAAGATGGACAACGAGTCCAAGTTCAAGAGAGGTCAGATGATAGAGGCTACCATATCCGAAGCTACGGAAGACGGTCTTAAAATCCTTCTGCCTTTCTCCAAGT
>DVMA01000024.1 GCA_018715195.1 Candidatus Coproplasma excrementavium
TCTGTATGCAAATTTCATATTGCCCCATTTTTGGTATATCATTGTTGCACTCTTGCCTTTTAAATAGCCCATGAAACTTGATATACTGTATTTAGGCGGTATGCTTAGCAATAAATGCACATGGTCTGGGCTTCGCCCTCTATTATTTCCACTCCTTTCCACGCACATAGTGTTCGCAGTATTTCTCTTATTTCTAATCGCCTATCTTCGAAAAATACTTTCCTTCTGTATTTCGGCGCAAACACTATATGATACTTGCAATTCCACTGGCTATGTGATAATATTTTCTTGTCATTAGATTCCATTTCTTTTGTCCTCCGTTTTGTTTCGTTTGCAACTGGCAGGTCGTATTCTCATTCTAACAAAACGGAGTTCTTTTTCAATACCACTTCGGCACAAGCCTATTTCTGAACCCCCAGACTATCTGGGGGTTTTCTTTATACAAAAAAACGCGGCCAAGCGCCGCGTTATATTTTGTGTATTTAAGTTGAGGCTGTATAAAACGGCATCAGCCGACAAAACTGTCGCCCTTGTCCGCCTCGTCGCCACCCTCAGAATCTGGAAGGGGATATTTTTCCGCCTCGTGAAAGTACCTTATATAGGCGCGCCTGCAATAGCGGCAGACTTCTTTATCGGAGGCCGGTGCGGCGTTAAAGTTATATGCGCCGTTGACCTTCCAGCCGTTTAAAACGCCTATTTTGATTGCGTTTACGGGGCAGCCGAAGGAGCACTTTACGCAACCTATGCAATGGTTGCCGAATACGGGTCTGCCGCCCGCCATCGTTATATTTTTCTGCGGACAACCGCGCGCACACTTGCCGCAACCCGTGCAGGCCGATGTGACTTTGAACCCTCTGCCCACCCAGTGCATTGCGGGGTGTTCTATGCGGAATATAAACGATACAAACCTTTTGAAAGGCCCCTTTTTAAGCTTTGTGACCTTGCCTTCAAATATCTCGGCCGACTCGAAGGGAATGCGCCTTTCCGCCGCCTGCCACATACGCGTTGCCATTCCGTCCGAATGGCGGAAAATCATATTGTACGGCATCACATAGTGGTATTCGCCCGCTACCTTGTAGCCCTTTTTATGCAAAAGGTCGTACACGTGCGCACATGAACCATCGTTGAACTTAAGCGGCTCGCCAGAGGTCTTTACAAGATAGACAAGCCTTTCGCCGCTGCACTGCGGCAAGCGCTTTATAAAATCGAAGACAGGTTTGGGCGCGTTGAACGCGTGGACGGGATAGCCGATTACTATTCTGTCAAACTCGTTGGGGTTACGCACCTCGCAGTCCTTTTCAATGCTTACGTATTTGCACTGCGCGCCTCTTTTTATAAGTTCCTCCATTATCGCGCGGCACACTTTATGAGTATTACCCGTGCCCGAAAACACGTTGAAAACAGCTTTCATAGCTGAAACAAACTACCTCCCGAACGCGGCGCAAAACACGCGCCGCACTTTCAACCGCGCTCTATGTGCGCGTTGCCGTCCTTATCGAACGAGTATATATAATCTTCGTCTGCAGAGTGGCTGTCGTACCACACCTGCGCATAGTAGGGCGATTTTTTTGCAAGAGTATCGTACTTCCAGGGCTGAGGCTGGCAGAACGGGCACCAGTGTCCGCCCTTTAAAACGGTATAGGGCGCGGCAGAAAAAGTGTGACCTTCACTGCACTGCCACAGCATTTTTGTATACGGCGTTTCGGCCATCTCCTTTGAAAGACACCTTCCGCCGCGAAAGATTGCAGCCTCCCTTATGTCATCAAGCGTAAGCTTTTCAAACGGCTTGCTCTCGTCATAGCCGTGAGAGAGCATTCTGCCCGCGCAAGCCTGCATGGGCTCACTTTCATCGGAGCCGTACTGCTTTGCGTCCTCAACGGAAAAGCCTGTCCAGTCCGAGGGCAGCGAAAGCGCGTTTTCAATGCTGCCGAATGCAGCCGTAACCCTCGCCTCGTCGCCGTTTTTTATCCACTTAGAAGGCGAATTGTCGTCGCCGAGCAATCTGCCGAACACGCACTTTCTTATAAGCGCCGCGGGAACAAGGCGGGCGAGTCTGAATATGCGGTACTTTTTGCTCATCTCATTCCAGAAACCTTCCACCGTGCCGCGCTGATAGGAATACATCTTTTCCAGCTCGTTATCGGCATACCAAAGTCCGTGGAAGTTGCGCGTTGCGCACCAATTGGGCTTGAAATATGACCTGGGCGAACCACCCATAATTGAAAAGCCGTCTACAAAAGTATCGTAGCCCGTGCGGCGGTTCAGATGGCCGCCCGAAATATCGAAAACTCTGTTCCAGAATTTCTCATTCTTACCCTGCTGCTCACATTCGAGTATGCGGCGGATGAGGTATCCGCTGTCGCGCGCGGTCACCCACTCCAGGGGACCGTTCAGCGTTGTATGGAATAAAAGTCCATCGCTTATGTTGGAGAAAATTATGCCCTCATACAGCATTGCCGTCTGACGGAGCACAGCCCAGTTTTTTACGCCGCTTTCCATTACGTGGCGTTCGCCTATCATTTTGTGCATTGCATAGTAGTCGAACGCTGCAGGCATAAGCGGGTCGCCGGGTCTGCCCCAGGGGTGTGCGAGCGTGCGGTTGCCGTACACCGCCACCGTGGAAGTATGTATGAGCTTGGCCTGGTTTTTCATTGCGGCAACGGCATCGGCAAGGCGAACCGCGCCCAGCTGGTTGCAAAGATAGCTTGCCTGAGGATTTTTATCGGAATGAGGCGGAATTACCGCCGCCATATTCACGACTATATCCGCGCCTTCGACAAGTTTTTCGCAGGCAGCCGCATCGGAGAGCCAGCCGCGCACAATCTCAATGCGGTCGCCGTAGCGAGCTTTGAGTCTGCGCGAAAGTTTATTATTCTTGCGCTTGGGCGTCAGAAGTACGCGCACGCGCTCTATAAATTCAAGTTGCATGGATTGGGCGAGCGCCTCGCGACCCATATTGCCGCTGACGCCCGTCATTGCAATTTTCATAATCTCAACCTCTTGCGCAAAAAAATGCCCGTCAGGGCTAAATATGCGCACCGATACAACTATTATAACATTCAAATTTAAAAAACACAAATAAAGTGAATACGTAAATTATGCCACACAGACGGAAGTATAGGCTTAAAAATATACAAAACAGGTTGCGGCGGCAAACTTAAAGTTTGCCGCCGCAA
>DVMA01000025.1 GCA_018715195.1 Candidatus Coproplasma excrementavium
AATATTTTGATTTTCCACAGACGAATAATATATGTTGTCGTTATATTCAACAGCAATTCCAAAATGATTAT
This sequence comes from Candidatus Coproplasma excrementavium, assembly GCA_018715195.1. GTDB lineage: Bacteria > Bacillota > Clostridia > Christensenellales > Borkfalkiaceae > Coproplasma > Coproplasma excrementavium. The sequence continues at coordinate 72 of DVMA01000025.1, forward strand.
CACGGATAACAAACGCTATGACTACCCCCACAACACCGAACACAAGCAACACCACGAGAAAACAAAGCAAAAATTTCCCAAATGTATTGCTCATATTTCACCGCCTTAGAATACTATACCCGTTTTATCAAGCGATACGTCATAATTGAATACTGCCCATTCAGTCGGGAATTTCAATGTAAAAGTTACGGTTTCGGTAAATTCAGACCCGTCCTTAGAAAAGGACACGCCCAATTTAACAGTCCACGTTATATCTTTTGATTGCGAGGCAATAAACGCTCCGATAAACGGATCAATCGTGCCGTTCGCAAACTGTTCTTTATAGGCAACATTGCCGCTTAAAACACCGAAATAAACTTCATTGAAATCAACATCGCCCGCCTGCTGAAATGTCTGGGGATCTACAAGATTATCGCCGGAAGCAGTTACTTCAAGCATAGGTAAGTACCCGGAACTATCGGGCGAAACAGTACCGACGCCCATTACAGGGTCGTAATCAAAGATAAAGCCGTCGGTTTTCATTATATCGGCAAAACTTTTCGAGCCGCTATAAAATTCGTCAAGTTCATAACTGCCGCCGTCTTGAACTGTTACGCCGTTAAGAGAAATACCGCTTATACGCTTTTTGTAATCAAGTTTTACCGTCGCGGTAGAAAGCGTTTCGCCGTCAAAGGTTGCGGTACATGTAAGCGTAATCGGGGTGCCGAACGCAGCCTTAGGCGTTACCGTAACGCTTGTGCCCGTCGTCGCGGAAAGCGTTACATAATCGGATGCAGAACCGCCGCTCATCGAAAGAGACCAAGTATATGTAACGGCGTCTTCGGGATTTTGTACCGTTACGGTTTGCCCTGCCACACGTGTTTCACCTGCCGCCGTCGTTACGGTTGCAACCGAACTCATCAAAGATATAGCACCTTGACTTTCGCCGACCACAATGCCGCCTTCGTCTACGGGCTGTTCATCGTCGGGCGTTTCTTTATCGGGCTGTTCGGTCTGCTCGCCTTTGCCCCAACTGTTGAACCATGTGGCTATATCGCTGTTAGTAAACCAACTTGACCCCACGCCGCAGGCAATAACGATTGCTACCGCAAGCACGATTGCCACAACTGCCGCAATAGCATTCTTTGTTGAATTTCGCATAATTTTTATCTCCTTAAAAATTTAATATTTTTTCGCTTTTTTACAGAGCAAAGCATACTCATAATCATGGTGTTCTTTCATTGCACGGTCAACGGCTTTGAGATCGCCGCGACGCGCCGCATTGTCTAACTTCTGTTCGCTACGCTCGTACATGGTCTGCAACTTCGCCGCAGAGGTGGTACGGGCAAGTTCCTTTTGTTTCCTCGTGAACCAAATCATCGGCATGCCTCAACATTTCAGTTTGCCGACCACAACGCCGTTTCCGTCCACGACAAGGCACATATCGCCTTTACCGCTTGACTTTTTCTTCCTACCTGTCGCCTTGCCGCGGACGGAGTTCACGCCGTTGCGGAAAGACTGTTTACTTTTGCTGTCGGGACAAGTTACGCGCTTGCCCGCTTTTGCCGCGGCATACGCGCGCCCCATGTGGTACGCTTTGCGCTCTTTGGCTGAATAACTTTTCTTTGCCATGTGAATTAAACCTCGCAATTTTTTATTTTTTGTTTTACTTCGTCGTAGCTCTCGGCTGCAAATATGCCCATGCCTTTGCCTTTTACGTCAAGCCCCGTTTCCACAAATGTTCCGTCTTTGTCCTCAACTATGCCCGTTATAAGCCGTACAGGTACCATGCACCGTTCCGCACCTTTGCTACCGTCCCACATTGTAAGTTCCAAAAAACCTTTCATGTTTTCACCTCGTTTCCTCGTTGTCCTTATAACACCCTTGCAGGGAGCAACACCCCTTGCAGGGGAATTTTACTGTTAAGAAGTGATATATAGCCGTCTGCCCGTCCGCAGAGTTTTCCACAGACGGGTTGACGGGTTTATATCTTTTATGCCGCCGTTTCGGGGTTGACCTCAACGGGCTTTACCTGTATATTGACCATGTTCATAAGCATGGTGAGCAAGTCAACGTCGCTTTTGCCCGTCGGCTTGACTTCGGCGTGCCATACAACGCCGTTTTCGTCTACGGTGTTGACCGTGTAAACGGTGCGGTGCTGTTTCTTGCCGTTGAACTCGGTTATTTCGTCCGTAATGTCAAGTTCGGCTTCGGGGTTTACGTCAAAGACTAAATCAAGGGGAACATAGCCGCCCTTGTCTTTCGGCGAGAAATCAACAGCAATACGGCGACCGCGCAACACGCCGCACAGTTTATACTTAAAGTACAGTCTGCCGTCGTCGGTCTTGTACTGATTGCCGCGCTTGTCGTAGATCGCTTCGCGACGCACAATAAAATTGCCGTTCCTCATTTCCGCTACCTGTTCCGTTGTTCCGTTCGTTACCTTCTTTTCGTTTGCCATAATTTTGATAATCTCCTTTGGCAGTCGGTTGCCAGCCGTCCGATTTTTGCCCCCTTGCGGGGAGTGGTGGGGACTGCAAGACGCCACCCTTGCACGAACGCTTGCCGCGCTCCTTTGGGCTATGTCCCCATAATGGCGGGGTGCGGAGGACACCCCGCTTTACAGGAGGTATGCCCGATTATTCGGGTTATGGAAAACCGTTTTTATTCTGTCGCCGCTTCAAGATTTTCGATAGCTTCATTAAGGCTATCAAGGGCGTAGTCCATATTATTTATATTATCGCCCGCAATTTCGCCGCGTTCACTTTCCTGTATGCCCGCGGGCATATTGTCGTAATATTCCTGTTCTTCGTCGCGCAACTGCTCAATGGCACTCTGTATATCTTGTAACTGTTCAATCAGTTTGTAAAGTTCATTACGCCGTATTTTATTCATTTCCGCCACCGTCCTTTATTCTTCTTCAACCATGGGGGCATTGCAGTCCATACACATAATGTTTACGCGCTTTGTCGCCCTCACCGATTGCCCACATACGGGGCAAATATACTTGCGTGTGCTTGTATTCTTCGTTATCTGACATTTCATAACGGGAATACGGTATATAACCGTCGGCGGGTTTGCCGCCGTAAATTCGGTTATCATCGCCGCCGTTTCGTCCGTCAATGTCGTATGCGACCAACCAATTTTTGCCACGCACTCAACTTTCAAGCCGTGTTCTTCGGCAATCTTTTTGAATAGCTTGTTATGATAGTTCCCCGACCGCGAAGTGTCTTTCATTTCGTGGCACGTCGCGTACTGATGACACATTTCGTGTATCAGCGTTGCCACTATCTCATTGATAGGGCGGTGGAGCTGCTGCGCCGTCATATTCAATTCGTGTTCGCCGTCGTCGTCGGCGTTTTCGCGCCAAACTTTGCCCTGCGACCACCAACCGTTTGTTTTGTTGCGCTCGTCCGTCTGCACGGTGATTACAGGCTTCACAAGCTCCCCGCCGAACAGTTCGGCGTTTATATGGTCGTATAACTTGCCGAGATATGCGACCGTCTCAATGTACTTGTCCGTTCCGTTTAACATTGTTTCGATACCTCACTTTTGTTTATATGCCCGTATAGCCGTTAGCACAGCTGTTAATTAAATTGCTTAACGACAAACTACTCTCAAATACTCTTTTGCGTCGTCAATGCTCTCATGCTCGACAATGTCATAATCAGGGGCTTGAATAGTGATAACATTATTCTCAAACCCAGGTTGAACTTCAAGCAATAAATCTGCTTTAAGCAAGTCTGCCGCAACTCCGAAAAATGCAAGAATTTTACCGTTGTCGTCCACAGCTACACGCACATTTGTATTCCTGTTAATTTTAAATTTCATTTCCGTTTCTCCTTTGCGTAATGCCGCCGCCCGTATTAGAACAATAAAAAAAATGGTATAGAGCAGTTCCTTTACTGTTCTATACCATTCTAAAACTTTACCCGAGGGAGGGGCGACAAAAAAGAGCAAAATTTTTGCTTGCATTTTCCCCGTCGTGCGGGTATAATAAAAGTCCCTGAGGCGATTTGTTCGCCTGCGCGCATTTCGGGCCTGACACAGTTTCGATTGCGGGCAGAGGGCGATGTAAGCATACCGAAGGCTCGGCTTCGTAAAAACGGAATTTAAATTTAAACGCAGAATCAAAAGATTCCAAAGTTGTTGCTTTCCCTGCATTCAGGGGCGCAATGGCTTGCGCTGCTTAACTTTAAGCAGTCCGTCCTTCGCGCAGTTCCGTCGGGCGCGCGGGGCGTTATTCAGACGGATAACGGCATGAGCGCCTTTGCTGCGGCGCACACGCTGTAATTTTGCGGCATGCGGCCGTGAAGTCCCGTTTATCGGGCGGCACGGTTTAAGTTTAAAGGTAAACTAAGTATGTAGAAAGCTCGCGCGAACCCCGTAAGACCAGAGTGCAACTCTCTGCAGGTCCACCAAAAACAGAAAACTCCCGTGCAATGCACGGGAGTTTTTTGTTTATTGCGATATATATGCGGGGCAATTGCATTCCGCCGCCATTTGTGCCCGACTTTTTTTATGCGTGCCACTATTTCTGATTTTTACAGCGCCGTTTGGCATAATTGCGGCATATGTGCATATGATTGTATTCGGCTTGCTTAAAGTAAGGGGGTATTATCGCGGCAAAACGGCGTGAATGGCACATATGTGCGGGGAAATTGCATTTCAGCGTTATAATTCGCGTCTGGTGTGGTGGCAGAAACTGAGCGGCAAAAGGGCAATAGTTTGTGCATATGTGCGGCCCAATTGCAAGACAATATCAGTCCGCGTCCTCTTCAAGCGCCTCTATGTAAAAACTTACGGGGCGGAAACCATCATTGCAGGATATCATTGCCGACTTTTTGTTCTTCATCCAGCCGTCGTAAATGTTTTCTCCTCCGCTTGCAAGCGCAAGCACAAAGGGAGACATGCTCTCCCACGCGCTCTCGCAAAGTCCCTCGGGGCGTTGCCAGCCGTTGGCTATGAAAACTTCGCCCTCGCGCAGGTCGCAGGCGTGCTCTATAGGGTTTTCGTACAGCGCCATAAGGTCGGTATGTTCAACCTTGCGCATTACGGTAATTCTGCACTTTTTCATATGCAGATTGTACCATATCGCCCCGCTCATTGCAAGCGAAGGGGAGACGCTTGCGCGCATTTAACAAAATATCTGGCAAAAACCGAAAAAAGATAACGCATTTTTTATTTCGGTTTATTGTTTGACATCTAACTGTTTTTTTGATAAAATTCGGGTAATTTCACTTTTTGCGCAAAATTGGCTCTGCTACGCAAGCAGAGCTTTAAATCTGCTCGGCGCGCAGTTTTTCCCGCGCGCAGGCGCGCGCCATATTATTATGTTGCGGCTGACTGCAAGGCGTTTGCAGCGCAAAAAGTTTTGAATCGGATAAAATTTTTCATTTATAACAGGAGGTCTTATGGTAAAGGAGATTGCCCACAGCCTTCGCGAATACAAGCGCCAGTCCATTGCTACGCCCGTGCTTGTATGCTTTGAAGTGCTTCTGGAATGTCTTATTCCGTACGTGATTGCGCTGCTCGTAAACCGCATACAGCAGGGTTGCGAACTGGACGTGATTTTAAAGTACGGCGCCGTGCTTGTTGCCATGGCGGCGGCCTCGCTGGTGTTCGGCGTTTGTTCGGGCGCAGCCTGCGCGGCGGCATCCAGCGGTCTTGCCAAAAATCTGCGCAAGGATATGTTCTACAAAATTCAGTCATATTCCTTCCAGAACATCGATAAGTACAACGTGTCCTCGCTCATAACGCGAATGACTACCGACGTGACCAACGTTCAGACGGCGTACATGCTGCTCATACGCCTTGTAATCCGTTCGCCGCTCATGCTCATATTCAGCTTTATAATGGCGTTCGTTATGGGCGGCAGTCTTGCCTGGGTGTTCGTTGCCGTCGTTCCCGTGCTTGCAATAGGTCTTACGATAATTGTCCTAAAGACGATTCCGCTCTTCCGCAAAGCTTTCCGCAAGTACGATAAACTCAACAGCTCCATACAGGAAAACGTAAAGGCCGCGCGCGAAGTAAAGTCATACGTGCGCGAGGACTACGAAATGAAGAAGTTCGGCGCAGCCTCGCACGAGCTGAGAAGTTATTTCCAGAAGGCCGAAAGAATTCTTGCCCTCAACCAGCCCATAATGCAGTTCTGCCTTTATGTGGTAATGTGCGTGGTGCTGTCCTTCGGTTCGTACCTGGTTATATCCAGCACGGGTTCAGACCTCAACATAGGCGAACTTTCCTCCATACTCACCTACGGCTTTATGATGCTCAACAGTCTGATGATGCTCTCAATGGCGTTCACCATGATTGCAATGGCGGGCGAGTCCGGCAGGCGTATAGTGGAGGTGCTCACCGAGGAGAGCACGCTTGAAAATCCCGCAAACCCCGTAACCGAAGTCAAAGACGGTTCCATAGATTTCGACGGCGTGAACTTCAAGTACTCCGCCGCAGCTGAGCGCAACGCTCTTTCGGATATCAACCTGCACATAAAGTCGGGCGAAACGATAGGCATAATCGGCGGCACGGGCTCTTCCAAGTCCACGCTCGTTCAGCTCATTTCAAGGCTTTACGACGTGACCGAAGGCTCCGTGAAAGTGGGCGGCATTGACGTCCGCGAGTACGATATGGAAGTTCTGCGCAACAGCGTTGCAATGGTTCTGCAGAAGAACGTGCTGTTCTCCGGTACCATAAAGGAGAACTTAAGGTGGGGCGACGCTGACGCTACCGACGACGAGATAAAGGAGGCCTGCCGCCTCGCCTGCGCGGACGAATTTATCGAACGCTTCCCCGACAAGTACGATACGTACATCGACCAGGGCGGCGCGAACGTTTCGGGCGGACAGAAACAGAGACTGTGCATTGCGCGCGCTCTGCTTAAAAGACCCAAGATACTCATTCTTGACGACTCCACCTCGGCCGTGGATACCCACACCGACGCCAAGATTCGCAAGGCTATGAGGGAGTACATACCCCAGACCACCAAGATTATAATAGCGCAGCGCACCGCCTCCGTCGAGGACGCGGACAGAATTATCGTCATGGACGGCGGCCGCATTGACGATATCGGCACGCACGCCGAACTTATAAAGCGCAACGCCATATACCGCGAGGTTTACACCTCTCAGAACAAGGAGGGACACGACCTTGAAGACTAAGAAAAAAGGCATACTCCGCCGTCTTTTGAAAACGGTATTTTCCTTCTATCCCGTACTGCTCCCCGTGGCGGTGGCCTGCATTACCCTTACCGCAATCGTGGGCGCCGTGCCCGCCATATTCATGCAGAGGGTAATCCAGAACATAACCACGGCCTTTGAACAGCACCTCACCTGGGAACAGGCCAGCGGCCCCATTCTCACCGATGTATATATTCTTACCGCGCTGTATGTGGTATCGATAATCACGGGTACGGCCTTCGGCCAGATGATGTCGATAATCACCCAGGGCACGCTTGAAAAACTGCGCGACAAAATGTTCAATGGCATGCAGCGCCTGCCCATACGCTTTTTCGATACCACGGGCCACGGCGACATAATGAGCTATTACACCAACGATATCGATACGCTCCGTCAGCTCATTTCCCAGTCCTGCCCGCAGATTCTCATCTCCGCCATAACAGTACTCTCCGTACTGTTCATAATGCTCTACTACTGCCTGTGGCTCACGCTTGTCGTGCTCGCGGGTACGGCCGTTATGCTGCTCGTAACCAAAAAGATTGGCGGCGGCAGCGCGCGCTACTTCGTAAAACAGCAGCAGGCCATTGCGGAGGAAGAGGGCTACGTGGAGGAAATGCTCGTCGGTCAGAAGGTTATCAAAACTTTCTGCCACGAAGAGGCCGCTGAAAAGGGCTTTGACGAGGTGAACGAAAAACTCTATGCCGCAAGCAGCCGCGCCAACAGATACGCCAACATGCTTGCGCCCGCGCTCTTCAACATAGGCAATGTGCTCTACGTGGTGCTTGCCGTTGTGGGCGGCATATTCCTCATTCCCCAGCTGCACGTGTTCAACGTAAGCTTTTCGGGCATGGCAATGGAAGTGAGCATTGTCGTTCCCTTCCTCAATATGGCAAAACAGTTCACGGGCAACATCAACCAGGTTTCCCAGCAGGTAAACTCCGTCGTTATGGGCATTGCCGGTACGGCGCGCGTGTTCGAACTCATAGATAACCCTCCCGAAGTGGACGACGGATACGTCACCCTCGTACGCGCAAAGGAGGAGAACGGTCAGATTACCGAAACGCAGGAACGCACGGGCATGTGGGCCTGGAAACATCCTCACCACGCAGACGGCTCGGTAACGTATACCAGGCTCGAAGGCGACGTGCGCATGTTCGACGTTGACTTTGAATATCAGCCCGGCAAACCCGTTCTGCACAACATATCGCTGTACGCAAAACCCGGCCAGAAGGTCGCCTTTGTAGGCGCGACGGGCGCTGGCAAGACTACCATAACCAACCTGCTCAACAGATTCTACGATATCGCCGACGGCAAAATCCGCTATGACGGCATCAACATCAACAAGATAAAGAAGGACGATTTGCGCCACTCGCTCGGAATGGTGTTGCAGGATACCAACCTCTTTACAGGCACCGTTATGGAAAATATCCGCTACGGCAGACTGGAAGCCAGCGACGAGGAGTGCATAAGCGCCGCAAAACTCGCGGGCGCGGACGACTTCATAACCCGTCTGCCCGAGGGCTATAACACCTTTATAACGGGCAACGGCGCCAACCTTTCGCAGGGACAGAGGCAGCTCCTTTCAATAGCGCGCGCGGCGGTTGCAGACCCTCCCGTAATGATTCTGGACGAGGCTACGTCCTCCATAGATACACGTACCGAACAGATCGTTCAGCGCGGCATGGACGCGCTCATGAAGGGTCGCACGGTGTTCGTAATAGCGCACAGACTTTCCACCGTAAAGAATTCGGACGTAATCATAGTGCTCGACCACGGCCGCATAATAGAGCGCGGCACGCACGAGCAGTTGCTTGAACAGAAGGGGCAGTACTATCAGCTGTACACCGGCGCCTTCGAACTCGAATAAAAAATTTCCCCGACTTTGCGGCAAGTTCCGCAGAATAAGCAGAGCGCACTGCCTTGCGTGCAAGGCAGTGCGCTTTTCATTTTACTTTATTATAAGATTATGTTATGATTTATACAAATAAAGCTGTAATTTGTTTCGTTGGTTAAATATAGTATTTATAGCTTTAGTAATATAAGTCAAACTGATTTGCAATCTGACAGATAAACTGCGATAAGGGGAATTTAATTTATGAGATATGTAAGTATTCCTGTTGTTACTGTTTTCATTGTGCTTTTATCAACTGTTATAACGCCTCTTATAGTTTCTGCCAAACAAAAGGCAGAACTTGCGGTAACAGAAGATAACTGCGTTTGTTATGGCCGTGCTCTTATAAAAATTCTGAGAGTTTTCGCCGTTTTCTTCATTTTACTTACATTAGTTGCCTTAGTCCTTACAATCTTAAGCATAGCGGATCCCGAAATGATGGAAACAGATTCCGATGATATAGTCTTTATAGTTCTTTCATGTATGTTATGTATTACGGCTGATATCGCTACTATTACACCTTCAATATTATTGACACGCAAAATTTACTACGATAACAAATATTTTACGGAAATTAAGCCTTTTAATAAAAAGAAAAGATATTTTTATTCAGATGTCACACGCATAGAAAATACCGTAATAGTAGAACTTGGGGAGCAGTCTGTACGCAAGGGAAAGCTTAAAATTTATTTCGGAAATGAATGTGTAAAGGTATCTGCCTATATGTACGGGGTAAAAAACTTCATAAAAGTTTTACATGCCAAATGTAAAAATATAAAATTTAACTAAAGCAATTTATCAGGAAGTTAAAAAGAGCAAAAATTTTAATTTTTTTGCTCTTTTTTATTTCTCAATATGAGCGAAGCTTTTATTTGTTGATTTTTTGTAATGCAATGCAATGGTTTTGCCATATTGCTGCGTCTTTTCATAATTTCGGGATGAGGGTGGGTGGCGGAAATTGCATTGGATGCGGCATAGTGCGGGGGCAATGCGAGCGGGCGCTCTGCATAAAATTTACAGCGCCAATTGTTGACCGCGCGGCGGCATTGTGATATAATCATAGTACGTTCATAGGAGTTGAAAATCCGTTATGATAAAAGATTTGCAGCAGGAAATTTTAAGACTTAAAAAAGAGCGCGACGTGTGCATACTCGCGCACAGCTATATGAGCGAGGACATATGCGAGGTCGCCGACTTCACGGGCGACAGCTACGCTCTCTCCGTAAAGGCAAAAACGGCGCCCCAGTCCACGGTGGTTATGTGCGGCGTGCGCTTCATGGCCGAAACGGTGAAGATGCTCTCTCCGCAGAAAAAAGTAATACTTGCAAACCCTGACGCAGGCTGCCCCATGGCCGAACAGATGGATAAGGAACTTATCTCCCAGGTGAAGGAGAGTCTGCCAGGCTACGCGGTCGTGGCCTATATAAATACCACCGCCGACCTCAAGACGGTGTGCGACGTGTGCGTTACATCTTCCAGCGCGGTCAAAATATGCAGGGCCATTCCCGAAAAAAATATACTCTTCATTCCCGATATAAACCTCGGCACGTACGTTAAAAAACAGATTCCCGAAAAGAACTTCAAACTGTTGCAGGGCGGCTGCCCCACGCACGCAAGAATGACGCGCGCAGACGTGCTCAAGGCCAAGGCGGAACATCCCGAAGCGCTCTTTCTGGTTCACCCCGAGTGCAGACCGGAGGTGACCGAGCTTGCCGACTACGTAGGTTCAACCTCGGGTATAATGGATTTTGCAGAAAAATCTGATAAAAAGCAGTTCATAATAGGCACGGAAAACGCCATTGTGCAGCACCTTCAGTTCAAGTGCCCCGATAAGCAGTTCTATCCGCTTTCCAAAGACCTTCTCTGCCACAACATGAAAATCACCACGCTTGCAGACGTATACAACGCCGTGCGCGGCGAGGGCGGCGAGGTTATGGAAATGGACGAAGAAAAGCGCCTTGCGGCTGTAAAATGTATTGAAAAAATGATTGAATACGGCGGTTGATTTTCCTATGATGATAACAACAAAGGGGCGCAATGCCCTTAAAGTGATGATAGACCTGGCTCAGCACAACGATGGCAGCAACATTTCGCTCACAGACATAGCTGAACGCCAGCACGAAAGCGTAAAGTATCTGGAGGCCGTAATGGGCCCGCTTTCGCAGGCGGGGCTGGTGCTGAGCGCGCGCGGCAAGAGCGGCGGCTACCGCCTTGCAAAGCCTGCCGAAGAGTGCTCCATAGGCGAAATTATTGTGGCGGCGGAGGGACCGCTTGCGCCCGTTTCCTGTCTGTATTCCGATGTCCCCTGCGAAAACGCGTCAACCTGCCTTTCCCTGCCGCTGTGGAAGGAGCTGGACGAGGTCATAATGAATTTCCTCAACTCCAAAAAGCTTTCCGATCTCATAAAATAAAACGTGATAATTGCCGCATAGTGCGCGGTCAATTAAAAAAAAGCTCTCTTTAAAAAGAGAGCTTTTTTTGTTGGAAAACTGTGTTGATTGCGGCATAGTACCAGGCCAATTAAAATTTTTCTCTATAGTAGGAGGGACGGCAATATATGCGGCATATTATGGGGGCAATTGAAAAAGCGCCCTTTTCAAGGACGCTTTTTAACTTTTTATCTTGCTGCCTTTTTTGCCGCGGCGCAGCTCTTTGAACTCCGTCTTTATGCGCCTGAGGTTGGCAAGGTACCTTTCCGCAAGGTCGGTGAGCATTGGCGAATCCTTTACTTCGGGAACGGCCACATAGCTTTCGGCGGCGGCTCTGTCGCTGAGTATGTCCAGCACTCCGCGCGCGTACTTTGCAAAGCGTGCCCGCTCTACATCGGTCAGGTGTTCCGATTGCACAAACATTATCATCTGTTCGGCCTCGGCAGCCATTCGCCACAGCAGAAACAGCAGCGATTTGTAGGCTACCGTCTGCGCGGCCGTGCGCGATGTTTCGCTTATGTGGTCGCGTATCTGCGTGCGCAGCATCTGAAAGTTTATAAGGTTGTGCCTAAGTACGCCAAGGTCGGTCGTGCGTACAAGCGCGCTCTGCAATATGGTGATGTAAACTTTTTGCATATTGAACAGCGAGCGCAGATTGGAGCGGAATTCACGCTGCCTGGTGGAGGGGAAAAAGAATTTGTTTGCCACAAACACTATGGCTACGGCTATTGCAAGGTATAAAAGTCTGTATTCCACGGCGGAGGTGTTCCCCAGCGAAAGCGAGGCTATGGAAACGCCGCTCGCCGTCGCAAACAGCGACTGCGGCCACTTGCCCGCCGAAGAGGAGTACGTGAGTATAATCATCACCGAAAAGAAGATGTACAGACCTATCGTATTCGGGAAGAGCGCGTACGCGCCGTATGCTATCAGACAGCCCGCTATGCTGCCTATCATTCGCGCCCTCATTCGGGAAACGCTCTCCTCATAGGACGGCCTTACAAGCAGAAAGGCATTCAGCGGTATCCAGTAGCAGTGTTCGCTGTCCAAAAGGAACATTATCAGAAAACAGCTGAACGATACCAGCGAAAGCCTGCCCGCAAACCGCAGTCCGAATGTGTTCAGCTTTATGTGGTTGAAAAATTCGCTTGCGTAACTTTTCAGCGGATTGCCGCGGCGAGGCGGCTTCTTCTTCGTAAGGTCGCCCAGCGCGATTACAAAAAGTCTTAAAAAGTTGCGGCAGAACGTGCCGAAACGCCCTTTGAGCGCATCGGCCTCCTTTACCATTGCAGAGGCCTCGGCTATGAGCGCGTCATTGTTTTCAAGATTTATCTGCTGTTCCGCCTTCCTTAAAAATGCGGCAAGTTTAAGTTTAAGCTCGTCTACCTGCGCGCTCTCTTTATACAGCGCCTCGTCGGAAAAGTAGTAGGCCGCGCGCTGAAACAGCAGTGCAAAGGAGCAGTATGCGTTCTCCATTCCGCGGAAGGGGTGCACTACGTAGTTGCCGTCGTAAGAGAGACGGTACAGCCTTTCGTCTACGGAAAAGAGGTCGTCCTCTGCAGGCTTGCCGCGCGCATTTTCCAGCCTTGCCGCCACCGCAAGCAGTCCGCTGCGTATTACGGAATAGTCGGGCTTGCGGCTCCTTCTTATCAGCACTATGATAATTATCGCCGCGGCCGTAAGCGCACTCGTACAGCAGGATACGATAACCATATATCCCACTTCGCCGGGGGTTATGCGCATGAGCTGTACAAATACAAACGTCATCGCTCCCACAAAATAGCCTTGCTTGTCGAACGGGGAGGAGTGCAGGCACACCCATACGAAGGGGAATACCACATTCAGCACAAGCCGCACTGCTATGTGTACGGTGCACAGCCCCGCAAGCGCGCTTATGGCAACCTGGCTCACGGCTATGCCTGCAATTTTCAAAACGCCTATATTCTTTTTATAATACGTGCTGAACGCCGCGGCATTTACGGTGGCAAGAAAGGTGAACTTTATGTCCGCCAGTACCATTATAAGATAAAACAGTATAAGGTAGCACGCCGCCACGGGCATTCCGCTCTTTAGATTGCTCTTCAGCTTAGGCAATACAGTTTTTTTAAAATTGACTTCGCTCTTCATTTTTCTTTACGTGAATTTATGTGCCTATTATACCAGATTTAAGCAAAAATTGCAATAGTCGGCCGAAAATATATAAAAAATAGTACACTTTGCCCCAATGTAAGCGGTTTGCAATTTTTATAGCGGAAAATGCGGAAAATAAAATTTTTTATTTGTGTTGACGGACGCGGCGTTTGCTGATATAATGTAAACGTAAAAAAATTACTGTCACTGCCAAAATTGCAGTAAAATAATTACATCAAAGGAAAATTACAAAAGATGCTGGCTAAATTAAGACTGAGAAATTTCCGTTCTTTCAAGGAAGATACCGTAATAGATTTCACTGCCACAAAGTATTCCAAGCTGAAGGACACCAACGTGAGCGGCGGCGTGCTCAAAGGTTGCCTCTTTGCGGGCGATAACGATTCGGGCAAGTCCAACGCGATAAATGCAATAAGCATTCTGTTATATCTTCTTTTCGACGATACCGACTTCAACATGCCCGTAAACTTCTGCTTTTTCAGCGCGGACCGTCTTATGGAAATGGAGTACACGTTCCGTTTCGGAAAAGAGGAGGTTGTGTACTCGCTCGCCTTTGAAAGCAGCGGAAAGGTAATGACCGAAAAAGTCACACTTGGCGCAAGTACCCTTCTCGACAGAACGGACGAGGGAGCGCGCACAACGCTTACAGCCGAAAATTTTTACGGCAGTTCGCGTCTGCAACCCAAGTCGCTGCTCCTTAAAAAATTATATGAGGAGACGCACTTCGCCCAGTTCCCCGTGCTTGCAAAAATGTTTGACTATCTCATATCCTCTGTCTACTTCAACGCAAGCCGAAATATGGTCGCCTCGGCGCGCTCGTACAGCGACAAGGACGCCGTCACCCTCACCGAATACATCGAACTCAACGGCGTGGAGGGCATAAACGAATTTTTTGAAAAGCTCGGCTTTTTACAGCGCATAGTCTACCGCAAGCCTCAGGGAGGCCCCGGCCGCATATATGTAAAACACCGCGGAGTGGAGGTGCTTGTTCCCCTTTCAATGGAGTCGCTTGGCAACAAAGTTCTCCTCAATATGCTGCCCGGATATCTGGAAGTGGCCTCTGGCGGCGGCATGCTGATTGTTGACGACTATGGCGCAAATTTCCACAACAAACAGTCGGAACTGCTTTTGAGCTGGTTTATGAAGCACTCCGCAAATTCGCAGTTATTTGTAGCTACGCATTCAACCTGCCTTATGAAGACTTCCCTTTTAAGACCTGACCAGATTTACACTCTGGAATTTACGGACGGGCACGGGACGGTCACTCACCGCGTATCCGACTTCCAGCCCAGGGAGTTGCAGAATCTTGAAAAAATGTATCTCGAAGGGCAGTTCGGCGGACTTCCCGCGTATGCGCAGATGCAGAAAAAATCTGATTGACCCCGATATATGTGCCAATCATTGCAGGCAATGCGGCCGCGAAAAATTTTTCGCGGCCGCATTTTAAAGTTTTTTTTTGGCGCGTAGAAGTTTTCCGCTGCGGCATTTATAAACTTTAAACTCTTTTGATTTCGGCTTGCCAAAGCAGTTGACACTTTAAAACTTTGGTCATATAATAGTTAACGTTGCGTTATGGCGGCGCCGCGCGAGCCTTATGAGGCGTTGAACGCACGTTTTTTTAATATGCGCAAGCCATAGTGTGGCGGCGAGTTTTTCGGCGGATGCATGCGTGCGGACATTTACTGTCTGTGTAAATGTTGCATTGCAGACAGCTGAATTTTTACCGCGGTGCATTTATCCGCAGAGTTTGCCCCGTTTTTATGGCAAAATCGGCGCGTAAGTCGCCATCAGAAAAAAATTAAAAAAAAATATCGTTACATAATAAAATTTCTTTGAAATTAAGTTGACAAGCAATTCTTGTTTTGCTATAATCGATTAGCATTGAGTTGAGCCGATGGGAGCTGCGGCAGAAAAGTAAGCAAGGCACAACAACACAACCCGCGGGTGTAGTTCAATGGCAGAACACTAGCCTTCCAAGCTGGTTGTGTGGGTTCGATTCCCATCACCCGCTCCAAAATCAGTGTCGTGCAAAGCTGCTCTTTCGCTGCGGCTAATGCAATTCATTTTGCGCCTGTAGCTCAGTAGGATAGAGCAACGGCCTTCTAAGCCGTGTGTCGGGGGTTCGAATCTCTCCAGGCGCACCAAGTATGGCGGGCGTAGCTCAATCGGTAGAGCGCCAGATTGTGGCTCTGGAGGTAGCAAGTTCGAAACTTGTCGCCCGCCCCATTTTTTAATCCTGTGTAGCCAGGGTCACTGCCTTAACGGATTATTGGGGTGTCGCCAAGCGGTAAGGCACGGGATTTTGATTCCCGCATTCGTAGGTTCAAATCCTGCCACCCCAGCCACTTTTTAACGGTCCATTAGCTCAGTAGGCAGAGCACGTGACTTTTAATCACGGTGTCCCGGGTTCGAATCTCGGATGGATCACCACGACAAAAAGCGCGGCTCTCCGCGTTACATATAGCGCCGCAACCAAAGGTCAAGCGCAACAATCTATGCACCTTTAGCTCAGTTGGTAGAGCAACTGACTCTTAATCAGTGGGCCCAGGGTTCGAGTCCCTGAAGGTGCACCAAACAAAGCCTTATCCGAATTTTTCGGGTAAGGCTTTGTTTTTTGTATCTCGGCGATTTGAACTGCGTAGCAGGCGCCGCGGATTTTTTTATGCATGCGGGCACTTATCGCCTGCCCGCGCGGACTTCCGCCACCGGCGGAGTCTTGCCGTGGGCTCCCGCTTGCGGGAAACGGCAAATTCCCTGAAGGTGCACCAGAATTGCCCGATTTTAAGCCAAAAAATGCTTAAAATCGGGTCTTTTTTATGTCTTTTAGGCGGGACATGTACTTTCATTTTTCGCATACTCTGCCACGCGCAACAGTATTTCAGTTTGCTCTGATTTTCCAATATCAGGGAATAAGTACAATCCGCACTGCTTGCAAAAAAAACAGTGCGGATTATTTATTTGCGGATTGTTTATGATATGCAATATAAAAGACGGCAATTTATCATACAGGCCAGGCGGGAAAGTCGTTGAAGCTGACTTCCGTCATTGAAATCAGATTATAATTCTGCGTATCATATCTGCACAAAAAGAAGAGGTATCCGAGCGTTTCATCTTTGTATCTGCTGACGGGAACAATCAGCTCGCTTCCGTCAGGCGAAAATGACGGATAGGCGTCTGTGCTGTCATATCCCCGCGGCAATGTTACTCTTTTAAGCAGCGACAGCGTTTCCAGAGAAAAAAGATAAAAATGTTTCCCGTTTTCCAGGGCGACCAGAACTTTTTCATCGGGAGAGACATCGCCAGTGTAAAGATATTTGAAGCCTTTTTTTGTGGACAGTTTATGTTTTGTCGTTATGTCCGAAACCGATACGCTGCCGCCGCTGAGCGCTATGCTGTAATGCTCGGTGATAATCGTAAAAAATTCCCGCGCGCCCAAGTCAGAATCGAAAAGGCGCTGCCATTTTCCCTGTATCTGAATTTTCCTGTCCATAACTTTTCGTACCGTTTTTTTGCGTTTGACCCGTCGCGGTCAGAAAGCCTTCACTTTATTGCATTATAGCATACCGTAAGGCCGCCGCCAACATATAATTCAAAAAGTTTATCATCTTTGATAATATGGGTATATACAAATCCGCCGTTTCATATCAGAGGTTGAACTCGGACGGGAAATATGATAAAATATTGTCAATTACAGACAGTTGACGTGCGATGACTGTGAAGGACTGATATGTACGATAGGCAGGCAATACTCTGTACGACTGTGGCGGTATTTTTTTCACGCTTTACGGAGACGGCATTTTGTCGTGTCCAAACGAAATATTATGCTGTGGCATTCGGTGTAACAACGCATACCGGGGCGCCGGGATGAGAGGTAAGACTATGGAAAGGATTGAATTTTCGCCCAATGCAAACGAGGTGGACAGGGAAAAGCCCTATACCGCCGAAACGTTCCGTCAGGTCGGGCTGAAAAAACTGGCGCATTTAACTGCGATAAAGGAGCTTATGGAATCGGAGAGATATGAAAAAAAGCGCCGCGCGTTCGAGGAGGAGAGGGAATGGCTGTTGCAAAAGTGGCAGAGTCATACCGCGCATATCGGAGAATGGGAAGAGCAGATGACGTGCAAAATTATGAGTGACGACACTCTGTCTGACAAGCAGAAACAGCAGAAGTTGCAGGACGAAGTATACGGCAAGGTGCAGGAAATGTTCAGTCAGGCAGAGGGCAGCGACGCTTGCATAAAAGCCATGAACGAGTACAGAGAGTTCTTGAAAAATAATGAGCTGATGGATGAATCTGCATTATATAATCTGAAAAGGACTTTGCCCGAAAGCCTGCCCTTTATCAATCTTGCAAAGGCTGTTGCCGGGGAAGAGAGTGAAGAAATTGAGTTTGAAATGCCGTCCGACTGCATATATGACCAGATAGATGTTCAAAAAAAATATATTGAAAGCGGCTATCTGGAAGATTACAAAAAGGCAATGGCGGAGGATGAACGGGCAAAAAAGCTTTCGGCTCTTCAGCTTGACTATCTCTTTTCGGAGTGCGACGAGGTGTGCTTTCACGCGGAAGAGGGCATCGGTTTCGGCGACGAATGCGACGAGCGGTTTGCCGAGTTGCTGGACGGTGTTTTCAGAACGGAAAAGACGATAAATTACGGCATGAACGTGCTCCGCGTTCACTTGAAACCAACGCAAAAGTTAAAGGAATATCTGCTCTCTTTCAAGCGGTTCGACCGCTATCACTATGACGCGTATCAGAGATATACCCCCTATTTCAGTTTTGCGGATATACTCTTTTTAAAGGGCGGTAAGCCACTTTTAAGTTGTCTTACGCACGAGGGATACTTTGACGTTGCGGATGAGCTCAAACCTGTTTTTGACGGCTTTGAAGAACAGGTGAAAGCATAACGGGGCAGGGCTTTGAAGGCTCTGTCAGGAAAAAAATTAAGGTAAAGAAGAGGTGTAAGCGTGATTTTTTATTTTTCGGGTACGGGCAATTCCGAGTGGGTTGCAAAAAATATTGCGGCAAAAACAGGCGACAGGGCGGTTGATATCTGCTCGTTGAGCGGCGCGCCTTCGCTCGACGGCGAGGCGTATGTTGGTCTTGTCTTCCCCGTATATGCGTGGGGCGCGGCACAGCCGATGTCCTCTTTTGCAAAGACGTTGCCGCAGACATCCGCGTTTACCTTCGGCATATGTACCTGCGGTGCGGACGCTGGACTTACAATGAAAAAACTGTCCTCGCTGTTTCGGCTGGAGAGCTGCTATTCGGTTGTAATGCCCAGCAACTATGTCATAGGCGAGGATGTGGAGAGCGATGAGGAAATAAAAGCCAAGTTGAAAAGGGCGGAGCAGGAGATTGAAACTATCTCTGCGGAAATATTACAGAAAAAACGGGTATACCGCGTCAGCGAAGGCTCTTTAAAGGCGCTTAAAACAAATTTTATCAATCCCGCATTCAACAAGTTTGCAAGAAGCACCAAGCCTTTCTACGCAGACAAAAGTTGCACGGGGTGCGGACTTTGCGAGCGTACCTGTCCCGCCGGTACAATTAAACTGGTGAACTCTTCTCCTACCTGGGGAAAGGAGTGTTTTCAGTGCCTCAGGTGCATAAACTGTTGCCCCGAAGGAGCCATTCAGTACGGCAAAAAGACGGAGGGAAGGGGACGCTACAACATAAAAAAATATCTGTAATTCGCAGTGCGGCATTGATATGCCGCGTGCTGAATATGTATTTCATAAGGAAATCTGACAGAGGCAGGCGAGTGTAACCGTTTGCCGTACGATATCTTTAAATTTATGGCGGCGTTTTTGCAAACCTTAAAACAGAGTGATAAAATGGCTTGACTTTTGTTACGTCTTTTTTTAAAATTTAATAAAGGGAATGAGGTTCTCCCCAAGAATTTTTCTTAAACCGCTTTTTAAAGCTGATGACCTCTGCGTGATTTACGCGGAGCATCGGCTTTTTTTGTTGCCCCGCAAAGGAGTTTTTATGCATTTTTTAACTTCGCTGGCTGTAATCTGCTTAAGCGCCCTGCTGCTTGGTTCAATCTGTTCAAAAATCAAGCTGCCGCCCCTGCTCGGAATGTTGATAATCGGCATTGTGCTCGGCCCGTATGTATTAGACCTTATTTCGCCGTCCATACTGGGCATATCTGCCGATTTGCGAGAACTTGCGCTGATAATCATACTGACGCGCGCGGGACTCAACCTCAACCTTAAAGATTTGAAGAAAAACGGCATATCCGCCGTCCTTCTGTGTTTTCTGCCCGCAACGGCAGAAATTTTAGGCTATGTTCTGCTCGGCTCTCTGATTTTGCGGCTGCCCGTACTGGACTCCGCCATCCTGGGCAGCGTCATGGCCGCCGTTTCGCCCGCCGTTGTCGTTCCGCGCATGCTTAAACTCAAAGAGACGGGCTACGGCACCGATAAGGGCATACCCGATATGATTATGACGGGCGCGTCAGCAGACGACGTCTTTGTAATCGTACTGTTTACTTCACTTACCGCAATGTCGACGGGAGGCACTTTTTCCTGGAACATTGTCTGGCAGGTGCCCGTTTCAATCATTCTGGGAATAGGCGCGGGCATTGCAATCGGCTTGCTTTTCGTGCTGTTTGTAAAGAGATTCCACATCAGGGACAGCATAAAAGTCATACTCATTTTAAGCATAGCTTTTCTGTTTGTCGCCCTGGAAAATGCCATAGAGGAGTGGGTGCCGTATTCGGGACTTTTATCCGTAATTTCATTCGGCGCGGTGGTGTTTGCCAAGCACGAAGTCTGCGCAAAAAGACTTTCTGGCAAGTTTTCAAGGCTGTGGGTATTTGCCGAAATTCTGTTGTTCGTACTTGTGGGCGCGGAGGTGAATATAGGTTATGCCCTGAATAATTGCGGCATTATTATCTGTGTGATAATACTTGCGCTTGTGTTCAGAATGGCGGGAGTCTTCCTGTGCGTGGCCTTTTCAAAGCTGAATATGAAGGAACGGCTCTTCTGCATGATTGCCTACTCGCCAAAGGCCACCGTGCAGGCGGCAATAGGAGCCGTGCCCCTTGCAATGGGCCTGGCCTGCGGACAGATT
Source organism: Candidatus Coproplasma excrementavium (assembly GCA_018715195.1). Classification (GTDB taxonomy): domain Bacteria; phylum Bacillota; class Clostridia; order Christensenellales; family Borkfalkiaceae; genus Coproplasma; species Coproplasma excrementavium. The sequence continues at coordinate 20,775 of DVMA01000025.1, forward strand.
GTGCTTACCGCCGCCGTGCTTGCAATACTTATAACCGCGCCTGTAGGGGCATTCCTTTCAGACCTCACCTATAAAAAGTTGCTTACAAAAACAACCGTTTCAGATGGCGTGCCGTGCTGAAAATCGGCTGTGACATTGCGCCGCGACATACTCTCTGGTTGACAAAAAGCGGAGGCGGAATCGGGCGGCTTATCACTCTGAAGATGGAAGGCGGCGGGGCTTTTTAAGCCCCGCCGCCCTTTATATATTCTGACTTCATATGTGTTTAATTAAAGCATATATGCGGGTGTTTTGACTGCCGCCCGCATTTTTTTATGTAAAAATTGCCATGCAAAGTGTGCCCAGGGTAAGGAGGGCAAGTCCCGTCCAGCTCTTTGAAGAAAGTTTTTCTCTGAACACGATTAGCGAAAAGAATACGGTTATCAGTATGCTCAGTTTGTCTATCGGCACGACTACGCTCACCTGACCCTGCTGTATTGCGTAGTAGTAGCACAGCCAGCTTGCCGCCGTGGCAAAGCCCGAAAGGATGAGGAATATCCACGATTTAACGGTTATTTTATCAAGCTCCGCATATGCACCCGTAATCAGTACGATTCCCCACGCAAGTATCAGCACGACGGACGTGCGTATTGCCGTGGCCAGATTGGAGTCCACATTCTGTATGCCCGCCTTGGCAAGCAGTGAGGTAGCCGCTGCAAATATTGCCGAAAGAACGGCAAATATAAGCCATGCAACTTTGGTTTTGCCCTCTTTGCGCTTTATATCCGCCATCAGATATGTACCTGCGGCAATTGCCGCAAGACATATCAGCTTTACCCACCACAGCTTGCGTTCGTCGGGGAATATTATTATGGCAAACAGTACGGAAAGCACCGTGCTCGACTTGTCCACCGCCGCAACTTTGGATACTTCGCCTATGGACAGCGCCTTGAAGTAACATATCCAGCTTGCTCCCGTCGCCAGCCCTGAAAGGATAAGGAATATCCACGATTTATCGGTTATTTTATCAAGCCCCGCATATGCACCCGTAATCAGTACGATTCCCCACGCAAGTATCAGCACGACGGACGTGCGTATTGCCGTGGCAAAGTCGGAGTTGATGTTTTTCAGTCCGATTTTGGAAAGAATTGCCGTGATTCCTGCAAATACGGCCGACAGTATGGCCGCAGCAATCCACATTTTATCGCCTCCGCAGAAAGTTATATCAAATGTAGTATAGCATCATTTTGCAGAAGTGAGACCGCAATTTTTAATTCTCAGACAAATTAAAAATATTTCCCGATACTCTGTTTGGACGGGAATAAAATATCGGCATAAAAGACCGGGCGAGCCTTATGGCGCGCCCGGCCTTTAAATTGACCCGCAAATATGTGCATATTACTTTGTTTATATTACCTTTAAAATAACAATTGCTGCCGCAACCAAACCTGCCGTTGTCAGAAAAGAAATTATGAATGCGGCTATGTTTCCGCCGCGCTCTTCGGGATTTGCAATGCCTGCGCCTGAAATAAATACAAGCGCTATCTGAGCTATGAATCCCTGCAAAAAGCAGAATACTCCCAAGGCAAAGCATATAATTATTCCGACTATCGCAGCTATAAAATTCAGCTCTCCGCCATTCATTGCCGTAGCCAGTACCTTTATTCCAGCCGCGGCCGCCACGGCAAGCGCCATTATCACAATATTTGCCAGCGCATAAATTACACGCTTTTTTCCGCTTGCCGTAATCATGTTTCTTATATGTTTTATAAAGTTTACTGCTCCGTTCTTCATAGAATACCCCCTTGTCATATGCCCGCATACTGTTGAAAGTTAGACCCGATAAGCGGCGGCATTGATGTTTGCAGTCTGCTTTTGTATATTATGCCATAATATTGCGGCAGAATCAATATCTTACCCGAAATCAGAGTGTTTTTTTAGAAAAATTCGCGGCGGGCGACTTTAAGTCGCCCGCCGCGCGGGAAGTTATTTTTGAATGGTTAAGGGATATATGCGGGTCAATTGCCGCTTTTTGCCGTCTGACAGTCGGCTTTTTCTGCCTTTTCGCGGCGGTGAACAAGCGAATACAACTTGTTTGCGGCGGGGACTGTCAGCTTGTTGAGCTGCTTTGCAATGAGACCTACAAATATCGCCGCGGCGACCGTGCCTTCGCGCACGCCCTGCAGACCCTTTAAGAATATCAGCGAAAGCGCAACGGCAATTATTACCAGCGAGCTGTCGCATATAACCTTCATATAGCCGAACTTTACTTTGGGGAATACTTTGCACATGGAGAGCGAAAGTCCTTCGCCGGGAAGAGTTATCACGTTTGCCGCAACTTCGCACGAAACGCCTATCGCTACAAGCACTATGCCCGCTATGCATATAAGCCACTGTGCCCAGTACTGAACGGGCTCTACAGATTCAAGGAATGCGAGGGAGGCATCGCAAAGCAGTCCGAATACCGTGGCTACCGCTACCTGCAACAACTGGAAAATCTGGAATCTTCTGCGCAGTATGAGTATCTGCACAAGCACGATTATTGCGTTTACTATGATGGTGGTCGTGCCTACCGAAAGTCCGCTTATGTAGTGCGTAACCGTGGGGATGCTGGATATCGGCGATGTGCCCAGCGACGCCTTTATCGAAAGGCCTACGCCTATCGACATTATGAAAAGTCCAACGCACAGCACCAGCACGCGCAGAGCGTATTCTGCAACAATTTCGTTGGTGATAACTATTTTGTGTTTCTTTGCCGCAGGCTGTACTGCCTCAGCCGATTCCTGCACGGACTGCTGCGCCGCGCCGTCTTCCGCACACTCGTCTGTTGCGGCAGCTGCCTCAAGCGGCTGTTCGCTCTCTTCCGTCTGAGAAGAATTTTCTTCCTTCATATAGCCCTCCGATGATGTAAAAATTAAAGATTTGCGTTTGTATTTTCGTATACTTTTTTAAGCGCGGAAAACAGCTTTTCAACTTCCTTTTCATCAAGTCCCGCAAAAGCCAGTTTTTCCGTGTCGGCAAAAATCCGCTCGACATTTGCGGCGGCCTCTTTTCCCGCAGGGGTGAGGTATACGTAAAGCGAGCGTCTGTTGCCGCCCTCGCGCCTGCGCTCGATAAGCCCCGCAGACTCCATTCTGCCGAGTATGCTGCCCGCCGAGGCGCGCTCTATTTCGCAGTGCTCGGCAATGGTCTTTTGCTCAACGCCTTCATTCTCGCTCAGAAATTCCAGAATTTTAGGCTGGCCCGAAGTGAGCCCCAGCTTTTTTGCCTCGGCCATTATTCTCTTGTGAAAGGAGAGGTGGGTCATCATGAGCACATGATGAAAACTGTTCTGCATATCTACCCCCGCAGACGGCTTTTTTGCCTCGTTTTAAGCTTTTGGTTTTATGGTTTGCGTTGCCTGTTGCAACCTTGTAAGGCAGGCGAATCTGTACGTTTACCGATTTTGCTGTCCGCTTAAAATAGTAATAATTATTACAGTGATAATTATTATAGTAATGCGTGCCCATATGGTCAACAATATTTTATGTCTGCGCAAAAGTTGGCGGTATATGAGAAAATCTGCAATGATTGTGAAAAAACATAACAAATTCAGCTCTTTGGCGGCGGAGGGGGAGAATGAGTTGCGGGCGCGGCAAAATGCCGCGCCCGCAACTGCGTTTAGGGTAATAATCTTGAATTATATAGTATGTGTAAAGTTGTATTTCCGAAATTTAAGTATTCGGACATTTTTTTATTTGTCTTTATGCTCCTCTTTCCACTTTTTAATGGCGTCAAGGCGCTCCTTAAAGCGCACTTCCGTGCCCTCCTGAGTGGGGTGGTAGTATTCCTTGCCGACAAGCGAGTCGGGCAGACACTGCATTGTGGAGAGCTTGTCCTCTTCATTATGCGCATACTTGTAACCCTTGCCGTACTCAAGCTCCTTCATAAGCTTGGTGGGAGCATTCCTTATAACAAGCGGCACGGGTTCGGCAAGCATGGTGAGGGCATCTTTTTTTGCGCTTTCGTACGCCATATACAGCGCGTTGGACTTGGGCGCCAGCGACATATACACTACCGCCTGCGTAAGGTGTACGCTGCACTCGGGCATTCCTATAAAGTGGCAGGCCTGGTAGGCGCTTACGGCTATCTCCAACGCGCGCGGGTCTGCAAGACCTATGTCTTCGCTTGCAAACCTGGTGACCCTGCGGGCAATGTAAAGCGGGTCTTCGCCCGCTTCCAGCATGCGCGCCAGCCAGTACACGGCGGCGTCGGGGTCGGAATTGCGCATCGATTTGTGCAGAGCGGAGATAAGGTTGTAATGCTCTTCGCCCGTCTTATCGTAGAGCAGCGACTTTTTCAGCGTTATGTTTTCCACCGTTTCGCGCGTGACGGTAATTTTGCCCTTTTCGTCCACGTCGCCGTTGAGTACGGCCATCTCCAGCGTGGAGAGCGCGCTGCGCGCATCGCCGTTGGCAAACTCGGCTATGGTTGCAATTATGTCGTCAGATATCTCCACCTGCTGATTGCCGAAGCCGCGCTCGTCCTTTATGGCGCGCTTTAAAAGCCTTTCAAGCTCTTCCGTCTTCAGCGCCTGCAATACAAATACTTTACAGCGCGAAAGCAATGCCCCGTTCACCTCAAAGGAGGGGTTCTCCGTCGTCGCGCCGATGAGTATTATGCTGCCCTTTTCAACATACGGCAGAAAGGCGTCCTGCTGGGCCTTGTTGAAACGGTGAATTTCGTCTACGAAAAGTATTGTCTTTTCTCCGAAACGTCTGCTCTTTTCGGCCTGCTCCATAACCTGCTTTATCTCCTTTATGCCGCTCGTCACGGCGGAAAAGTCGATAAATGCAGCCTTAGTGCGGTGGGCGATTATGCGCGCAAGAGTTGTCTTGCCTACGCCGGGAGGACCCCAGAAAATCATTGAGCTGACTTTGTCGCCCTCTATAAGCCGCCTTAAAACTTTGCCTTCGCCCAAAAGGTGTGTCTGTCCCACAAATTCGTCCAAATCGCGCGGGCGGAGCCTTGCCGCAAGGGGTTGAGCGGAGTTATCTTCAAAAAAAGTGGGTTGTTCGTACATATTTTACCTTATCCGTTTTTCACTTCGGAAATCTGCTTGAGCTGCGTTGCACGTTGTGATTTGTGCGCATAACATTTTTGACTATAATGAGGTAAGCCGCAATTCTGCGCCTGTGTCATGCGGCGCGGTAATGCCTTTTTTGCAGAAGTAAGGCAGGGGCGCAGAATGTATGCTGCGGTCTGCCTCCCAAAACTCAAACATATGTTTTATTATATTATATCATATTGCGGGAAAATAGCAACACTTTTTTAAAATGTTTGGAATATAAATTTTTTTTAAATTTCGGGCGCTGTGAACGGTGGGAAAAGAGTGTGTGAAAATTTTTGTCAGCTGTTCGCGGAGGGGCAGGCGGGTTTATAATAAATTTGCAGGGAGGTTAAAGATATATGAAAAATCTCATTGTCTATTTTTCGCACAGAGGCGAAAATTACTGGAAAGGAAAAATGGTGAACCTTGAAAAGGGAAATGCCGAGCGTGCGGCGGAATTCATACGCGACGCCGTGGGCGGAGATTTGCTTGAATTGCAGTCTGTGAAGGGCTATCCCGCAAATTACCGCGCGTGCGTGGAGGTTGCAAGAACCGAACTTGCTGGCCGCGAGCGCCCCGAACTTAAAACCGTGCCCGAGAGCATTGAGCAGTACGACAACATTTTTCTGTGCTACCCCAACTGGTGCGGCACTATGCCCATGCCCGTATATACCTTTCTTGAAAAATTTAATTTTGACGGTAAAAATATAATTCCGCTCTGCTCCAACGAGGGCAGCGGAATGGGTTCGAGTGAACGCGATATAAAAAGTGAGTGCCGCGGCGCAAATGTGCTTGCGGGGCTTTCTGTACGCGGCTGCGAAACGGTTCAGTCTGAAAGTGTTATAAAAGAGTGGGCCAAAGAGTCGGTCGGCTGAAAAGGCTGAATTGCCTTCTGTACGCAGATTGGCGGCATAATATGGCCGAATTATTGTTGAGTAAAGTTTAATAAAAAAAATAAGTGCTGCCCGACAAATTTTTGTCGGGCAGCACTATCTTTTATAAATGTTCTGCATTATGGTTATTGCGTATGCAAAACTGTCTGCAAGGCGGGTTTGCCATTTTTAACGGCGCTTGTTCTTCCTCGATTTGTGGACAAATATTATCACCATAATGATGGCTGCGGCCACAAGCACAACCGCAACGGCAATGACTATTTTTGCTATCAGACTTCCGTTGTCTGCGGGCGTGGAGGGAGTGTTGTCGCTCTCGTTGTCGGTGCCGCCCTCATTGCCAGAGCCGCCCTCGTTGCTAGAGCCGCTCTCGTTGTCGGTGTTTCCCTCATTGTCGGTATTGCCTTCATTGTCGGTACTGCCCTCGTTACCCGAGTTGCCGTCATCGCCGCCCGGAGTTTCGGCGGAGGTATATGCCGCAACGAATGTGCAGTTTCTGCCGTCAAATACTATCTTGTCGCCCGGCAGATACACCGCGCCCTTGTACAGCCAGCCCGCAAAGTTGCCGCCTGCGGGGGTGGCAAGGTCGGATATGCTTATAATGTCGCCCTTGCGGTATGTCTGCGTGCTCTCGCCTTCGCCGTCTGAATATACAAGCTTCATTCTGAATGAGTACTGCGTGTATACCGCGCTTATCTTGTCGCCGCTGTCAAGCGTAATCTCTTCGTTTGCGTTGTACAGCTTATCGCCGTACTGCCAGCCGCTGAATTCAAACCCTTCGGGTGCGGCGGGCGCTGCGGGCAGAGTAAAGCTGTCACCGTATACGTAATTGTTTCCGTCGCTCGTGGTTTTGCCGTTGTCTTCTATGGTGACGGTAAAGCCAAGCTGCCTCAGCCACAGCGAATTGCCCGTCTGTCCCAGTTCCAGTCTGTACTTTATGGCAAGCGCGTCGCTGAGCTTGAAGTGGTCGAATACGGCGCTGTCCATAGGAGTGTCTGAACGTCTTACAATCTCGCCGTCAATGCCCGTATCGTGCATTAGCGTGATGTTAAGTCCTTCGTAACCGCTTTTAAGCTCAATCTTCTTGTTTACGGACGCCGTTATCTCACTGCCCTCGGCATTGAGTTGCAGCCAGTTGTATGCCGTGAATATGTCGGCTCCGCCGCTTTTGTTGTCGCTGAATACCGAGTTTGTGAAAGTAAGGAGTTTCTGTCCAAGTCCCCAGTCGTTATAGCCGGGGGTAATAGTAGTAATTGATATAAATTATGCCGTTGCCCTCTTTGCCGATGTGAAGCGGGCTTATCTTCGTCTTTTCGCTGTATATGGCAAGCTTGTCGCCGTACTCATATACAAGCGTTGCGGTGTCCGCTCCCACATACCACAGCTTGCGCTGTGCAGTTGAGAGCTTTTTCTCTGAAATAAGCTTTTCCACCGCGCTTTTGTATGCGGAGGACGCCCTTTCAAGCGTGAACTTGTTGCCGTTGAAACGGTAGCCGTATCTGTTGAAGTAGTACCCCAGGTCGGTATCCGTGGCTATGCTGCTGTAATATACCTGCTTTTCTACCGCCGACATTCCGTCCGCCGTGGGATAGCCCTGCGGCACGCCGTAGCGGAACAGATTGTTGTACCTGCTCCAGTACCCCGGGAACGCGCTCTCTATGCTCCACCAGGCAACGTATGTGTTGTCGTAACTGTCGCCCGTGGCTATGCCGTCGCCCTCAAGCACGCTGTCGGGTGCAAGCAGCTGTGTTATCTTACTGTGATTTCCGCGTGAGGGAAGTCCCTCCAGTATGGTTTCGTTGAAGTTGCTTACCATATTGTTGGTGTATTCAAGCACACGGTATTCGCTATCTCGATTATATGTCCTATCTCGTGCGAGGTGCCCCAGCCGAAAGCGCCATGGTTGCGGCAGGTAAATTCTGCATACGGGTCGCCGCCCGCAGGGCACAGAGCTCGGCTGGCGGCCGTAAGTTCAATCGGCGCCGTAATATGTCGTAAATAAATTGTCTTATAAAATAAGTGATATATTTTTATCATTTTCTTGCATTTCTGTTATTTGGCTGGCAGTATTGTGCAAATAACGCTTTATATGGCTGTTTGCAGACACACTTGTTGCTCAGGCGGAATATTATGTTAAAAATGTGAGGTGACCAATGGGTTGTACGGATAATTTCAATCTGCGACCGTGTATACAGCGCGTGGTTTATGGTGAACGCGGTGCAACCGGGGCGACGGGACCGACCGGTGCTGTCGGCCCGACAGGACCGCGCGGAATCAGGGGAGCCACAGGTGCAACTGGAGCCACAGGTGCAACTGGAGCCACAGGTGCAACTGGCGTGACTGGAGTGACTGGAGCCACTGGGCCAACCGGAGTAACTGGGCCGACCGGAGCCACTGGGCCAACCGGAGTAACTGGAGCCACTGGAGCGACTGGAGTGACTGGAGCGACTGGAGTGACTGGAGTGACTGGAGCCACTGGGCCGACCGGAGTAACTGGGCCAACTGGTGTGACTGGAGTGACTGGAGCCACTGGAGTGACTGGGCCGACTGGCGTAACTGGGCCGACTGGGGTAACTGGAGCGACTGGCCCGACTGGAGTGACTGGAGCCACAGGTGCAACTGGAGTGACTGGGGCGACTGGAGTGACTGGTGTGACTGGAGTGACTGGAGCCACTGGAGCCACTGGAGCAACTGGCCCTACTGGAGAGGCTCCGCCTGCCGAGGCGATAAGCGCTTTTTCTCTGCCGTCCGCGCCTGTTGCCGATGGCGGACAGATTGTATTTGACCGCAATTATATGCAGCAAGGGCAGGCGCTCACCCACGCGCAGAACAGTTCGGAAATAACCATTTCTCAACCCGGCACGTACTATGCGCACTATCAGGCGCAGGTTACGCCTGCAAGCGGGGATACATTCCCCGTCGTGAACTCCGTGGCGTTCGCGCTCAACGGACAGGTGCAGGGTACGGGCAACGGCGAACAGCTGTTTTCGGCATCGGGGCAGACGGCGCAGATTAACGCCTCGCTTGTGTTCAACGTGACAAGCGTGCCGACTACGCTGACCGTGGTGTCTTCGGGCGGGTCTTTTCTGTATTCCTCTGCAACTGTAAATGTGTTCAAAGTATAAACAAAAGGCCGCGGCGGCAGCGCAATTGCGCTGCCGC
>DVMA01000026.1 GCA_018715195.1 Candidatus Coproplasma excrementavium
TGATATATTTTAAGTTTTTGAATTGATTAAAATGCGGTTGTTGGCATATATTGCCGCACTCTTTAACGGTATCTTGCGCGAATGTTTTTTTCGCTGAGTTTTTTCTGTAACAGACAGTCGGCCGTAATTGCCGCCGCTGAAAAGAAAATCAGCCCCGCACCTATGAATACGGCACAGTTCATAAAGAATTGTTCGGGCATTACCGTTATAATTTCGTCCGTGTACGGGTTGAACATCCAGTTGTCCTTGCCGGGGAAGAGTACGGCATGGAATATTTCGAATGCTCTGTCAAAATTTATGGAGATAAGGCCGCCCAAAATAATGGGAATAACTATCGCCGCAATGGCCGACCAGAATGCAAATGAGTGTCCGGCAACATTTTTCAGCGTTATGATTTTTGTAAAATGGAGGGCAACTATGCCGCAAATAACGCCAAAACTTACGCCCGCAATCACAAGGTCAAGCACAAACAAAAACTTGCAGTCGGCAAAGTGCGCGGCGCCCTCTTCGGAAAATCTGAACACGCCTGCGCCGAACTGCCTGCCCGGCAGAAGAAGGTAGTCAAGTATTTCATCGTACGCCGCCTTGATTTCTGCATATGTGTGCCCGCTTGCCTGTTCAAGGTGCAGCGTGTCAATCTGAATATAGTAAAACCAGCGGTTTATTATCGGCAGACTTATCGAAAAGGAAAGAAGAAATAAAAATGCCGCTGCTACTGCAATCACTGTTGCGACTATGCTTACAATTTGTTTTGCCCTGCAATTTCCTCCGCGCCAGGTGGAGGTGTCTGCGGCGCGCGTGCCATATCTTTTCATAAAATCTCCTTTTTATGCGTAAGCGGCACGGAGAGTGCCAGCAGTATCTGCGAAGGAATATAAAACAGCCATATTAAAATATTCACCGCGTAAAGAGCGCCTGAAGAAATGCGTATGCCTGCCATATATCCCGAGTTGAGTCCCACGCAGATATCGCATCCCATAAACAGTATCAGCCCTGCAAAAAAGAGTATGTTTTTTACTCCGCCGCGCGTCGATATCAGCGCTTCCGCGGCGTTTAATGCAAGGTTCGTAAAGTAGAATGCGGCAAGAATGATAAGCGCGGTTTCACCCTGGAAAGCAGTAGCCGCAATGGCGCATACAATGACGGAGAGCGCCGCGCGTACGGACAGGGCAATCGCTGAATATTTTTTATTCTTTCTGAAAAGTTGTATGCGGGCGCAGTAAATTAGCTGTGCCGCGGCAAAAAACACAAGCGATACCTCGAAATATTTTTCAAGCAGTATCATAAATAAGTCGGCTATCGTGGTGCATACAAAAGCGCACAGAACAATGGTCTTGTCCGTTCCGCCGCGCAGTGTGACCATTGTGAATATAAGGCACAGCGGCACCGTTAAAAATTCTATCGGGCGCACGGCGTCATATTCGCGTACGGCATTCAGCGCGGTGGTGGCAATCAGTACGGCAAGCGCAACGGCGCCGAACGATATATATGAAATGAGGTTGAGCTTTTGTTCGTACTTCATAAAACAAGTTTACCCAAACGCTGAAAAAAACGCAAGCATATTGCAAAAATAAATTCGGCGGCAAAAATATTATTCAAAATTTTACAAATTGTTTGCAAATTTGTGCATACTTTTTTACTCCCGCTTATTATAATATACTTGTAAGCAGAGGGAAATCTGCTGCAAAGTTCTTAAGGTGCCGCGGAAAAGCGGGCAATAAGAGGGGGACCGGTGCTTTCACGAAAAAATTGTTTGCCTGGCAAATATTTTTTTGTGAGAGTGCTCAAGTCAATCTGAATGTTTAACGGACGGAAGTTTTTTCCGTCCTTTTTTTATGTTGCCGGCTTTAAATGCAGAAGCGGGACTGCCTTGAAAGGCGCGCCCTGCACCGTTTTATGCTCCGCACTTTTTATGTGGCTGAAATTGTATAACTTAAAGTCGCATAAGTCTGTCCGCATACAAACGCCGTCTGCCGAATATCTATATATAACGGAAAAAGGCGGGCCTGTACCGCCGTTATTTTGCGGAAGGGGTATGACGGATGGAAAATTTTTTTTGTGACAGCGGCGGTCAGGTGCTTAAACGGCTGAACTCCTCGCCTATCGGACTGACATCGGCCGAGGCGGCGGAAAGGCTGAAAAAGTTTGGCCCGAACGCGCTCGAACAGCAGAAAAAGAGCGGCTTTATAAAGCTGTTTCTCTCCCAGTTCAAGGACGTAATGACAATACTGCTGATAGCGGCCGCGGCGGTTACGGCGGTAATTGCCTTTCTTTCGGGCGACAAGCATGACCTTACCGATACGTTCATAATACTTTTTATAATATTTATGAATGCGGCTGTTGGTACGCTTCAGCAGTACCGCGCCGACCGTGCCATAGAAAATCTGAAAAAACTTTCTGTTTGTACGGTAAAGTGTATAAGGGACGGGCGCGACTGCTCGGTGGAGAGCGAAAATCTCGTTCCGGGTGACATTATTTCGCTTGAAGAGGGCGACGTTGTCCCCGCCGACTGCCGCATTTTGACGTGCGCCGCGCTCAAGTGCGATGAGAGCGCGCTCACCGGCGAAAGCGTGGGCGAAATAAAGTCGTCGCGGGATATATGCGGTGAAAATGTGCCGCTCGCCGCGCAGAATAATATGTTGTTTTCCTCCTCCAGCGTGCTCAGCGGTACGGCTACGGCCGTGGTCTGCACTACGGGAATGAATACCGAAATAGGTAAAATTGCCGCAATGCTCTCTCAGTCAAAAACCGTACCCACGCCGCTGGAAAAGAGTCTGGATAAACTGGGCAAATTCATTACGGCGTTTGTGCTTGGCGTGACTGCCGTAATCTTTATTCTCTCGCTTGTAGTGGGCAAGGAGGGCATAGTCCGCAATTTCATGACGGCGGTAGCTATCGCCGTTGCCGCCATTCCCGAGGGGTTGCCCGCCGTAGTTACCATAATAATGGCTATGGGCGTCCAGCGTATGAGCAAAAAGCATGTCATAATCCGCCGACTCAAATCGGTGGAGACGCTTGGCGGGTGCAACTTTGTGTGTACCGATAAAACGGGCACGCTCACCGAAAACAGAATGCGCGTTGCGGAGGTCAGTTGTACATTGTCCGCGCGGCAGCTGATGCTTGACTGCATGCACGCGTGCGTGAACGTGAGAGGGGAAAACGGCTCATTCAGCGGCGACCCCACCGAAGTTGCCGTAAAGGAATATGCCGCGGCGCAGATGGAAAAATATTCCTTCCGCCGCACGGCCGAAATTCCCTTTTCCTCCGAACGCCGAATGATGACGGTAGGCGTTACGGACGGAAGGCAAAGTTTCTCCTTTTCCAAGGGTGCGCCCGACGTGCTTGTGGAACGCTGTCGCTTTTACATGGATGAAGGCGGCGTGCGCCGTATGACCAAAGCCGATAAAGACCGCATACTATCCCTGAATGACGATATGAGCGACCGTGCTCTGCGCGTGCTGGCGTTCGCCTTCTGCGATGGTGCTCCTGCCGAAAACGGACTTGTATATCTGGGCCTCTGCGGAATGAAAGACGGGCTTAAGCGTGGCGTAAAACAGGCCGTGGAGGAGTGCAGCCGTGCGGGCATTACAACGGTTATGATAACCGGCGACCACAGCCGCACCGCTCTTGCAATAGCCTCTCAGGCGGGCATATCCCGCAACGGAAAGGCGCTTACGGGCTCGGATATAGACAGAATGACTCCTTCGCAGCTGAGGGAGGCGGTTAAGGACTGCACGGTATTTGCGCGCGTCACTCCGCGCCATAAAAACGCCATAGTCACTGCCTTGCGCGAAAACGGCGGGGTGGTTGCAATGACGGGCGACGGCGTAAACGATGCCCCGGGCATAAAAAATGCCGATATAGGCATAGCCATGGGCTCGGGTACGGAAGTTACAAAAAACGCCGCGGATATGGTGATAACGGACGACAACTTCACTACAATTGTCTCCGCCGTGCGCGAGGGCAGGCGCATATTCTCCAACATAAAAAAGACTATATGCTTTTTCCTTGCCACCAACCTTGCGGAAGTGCTTGCCATTCTCATAGCTTCGCTGGCGTTTTCGGGCGTGGAATTTCTGCGCTCCACGCAACTGTTGTGGATAAACCTCATAACCGACAGCTTTCCCGTGCTTGCGCTCGGCTGCGAGCGCGCGGACGACTATGCTATGTCGCGACCTCCGCAACGTGCTGAAAAGGCGCTGTTTTCCAGGCTTTCAATCTTTACCGTGCTGTTTTTCGGACTGTACATAACGGCCATAACCGTGGGCGTTTTTGTAATTGCCCTGCATATATGGGGCAACGAAGTTGCAAGTACGCTGACTTTTCTCACCATTTCCTTTGCGGAGCTGTTCCACGCGTTCAATATCCGTTCAGAGAGGGCGTCTGCATTCAGGGGACTGTTTACAAACAAGGTGCTGATTGCAACCGTTGCGGCGGGCGTGGTGGTAAACGTGCTTCTGTGCGTGGTGCCGTGGCTTTCCTCGGCGTTTTCGCTTGCGGCCCTTACACCCGTTCAATGGGCCATAGTGGCGGGTCTTTCGCTCTCCGTGGTGCTGGTTGGCGAAATTTATAAACTTGTGCTTAAAATTTGTTCACGCAAAAGAAGGGTAAGAACCCGCCGTCTGTTCTTCGTAAGAATGAGCCGCGCAAAGAGCAGATAAAGACCATTTTCTGAAACCTGTCTGCTTTTGTATTTATGAGGAGAAGGTTACGGCGCGTTCTGTTTCTTTTTGCGGAAAACGGGCAAAAAAATAAAATTTGCTATAATGTTTTACAAAACCGCGCAAAAGTGATAAAATATATACGTAAAGTTGATAAGCAACAGGAGATTTACTATGAATTACAGACTGGAATCGCTTAAAAAGCACAAGGAATGGCACGGCAAAATTGAAACTAAAGTGCGCGTTCCCGTGGACAGCAGAGAGGCGCTTTCGCTTGCATATACGCCCGGCGTCGCCGAACCCTGCCTTGCCATAAAGGATGACCCCGAAAAGAGCTTTGAACTTACCCGCAGGTGGAACACCGTTCCCGTAATCACGGACGGTACGGCCGTGCTCGGTCTGGGCGATATAGGCCCCGTTGCAGGCATGCCCGTAATGGAGGGCAAATGCGCGCTGTTCAAGGCCTACGGTGATGTGGACGCGTTTCCTATCTGTATAGCATCCAAGGATGTGGACGAAATAGTAAATACCATAAAGCTCATTTCGGGTTCCTTCGGCGGAATCAACCTTGAAGATATCTCCGCTCCCAGGTGCTTTGAAATCGAGACCAGACTTAAAAGGGAGCTGGATATTCCCGTATTCCACGACGACCAGCACGGCACGGCCGTAGTTATGGCTGCGGCGCTTATAAATGCTGCAAAGGTCGTTGAAAAGGAACTTGGCGAACTTAAAATTGTTATAAACGGTGCGGGCGCGGCAGGCGTTGCCATTGCCAAGTACCTTTTAAAACTCGGCGTTGCCGATATAATTCTGTGCGACAAGTTTGGCACCATTTACGATGGCGCCGAGGGCATGAACGAGGCGCAGTCCTCCATGGCAAAAGTCACCAATAAATCGGGCGTCAAGGGTCTGCTTGCCGATGCAATGAAGGGCGCGGACGTGTTTATAGGCGTTTCCGCTCCCAACTGCGTCAGCCAGGATATGGTAAAGAGCATGGCTCCGAGGGCGATTGTGTTCAGTTGTGCTAATCCCGTTCCCGAAATTTCACGCAAGGCCGCTTTGGAGGCGGGCGCTGCGGTTGTAGGCACTGGCTCTACTGAGTTCCCTAACCAGATAAACAACGTGCTCGTATTCCCCGGTCTGTTCCGCGGCGCACTCGATGTGCGTGCCCGCGACATCAACTATGAAATGATGATTGCTGCGTCGTACGCCATTGCGGGCTATGTGGGTGACGAACTCTCCGCCGACCACATTCTGCCCTTTGCATACGATAAGGGCGCGCACGAGGCGGTTGCCCAGGCGGTAGCCGTTGCTGCGGCTAAGTCGGGCATGGCAAGAAAGTAAAAACAATAAAAAGTCCGCAAAAGTAAACAAAAAAAAGTCCGCAAAGATTAAACTTTGCGGACAATTTTTTTATATGAGGTGTTTTCTTATTGCCTTTATCGCCGTATCGGCAATCAGGCGGGAACCGCGGTGGGTGGGGTGTACGCCGTCCACGGAATATTCGGTGTAGTGTATGGACTCTGCAAGTCCGTTGAACATTTCGTCGTAGGCCACAAACTCATCGGCAATTTCCACGGCAATGCGATGGATAATTTCCAGTTCCTTGTTGAAAAGCGGTCTTAAGCGCAGTTTGTCGGGTGCGGGCAGAAGGAAGGGTTCAAGGCAGATAAGCGTTATGCCTGCGTCCTTAATCTTCTGCAAAAGCTCGCGGAAGTCACTTTCAAACTGCTTTAAGTCCAGTTCCCTGTCCATGGTGAACTGATGTATTGCGTTGTTTACGCCTATCATAACCACGGCCACATCGGGCTTTAAATCAATCACGTCGGACTGAACTCTGTTTAAAACGTCCTTAACTTCATTTCCGCTTATACCCTTGTTGATAAGCTCTATATCCATGTCGGGGTAGATGGGGCGGAGCTTGTCGGCAAGAATTTTTACATATCCGTTGCCAAGCGAATTTTCGTCCTTTCTGTCGCGCTCGCAATCAGTAATCGAGTCGCCAATGAAAACAACTTTCATTTTTCTCCCTTTTTTAGGTGGCAAGTATTTTTGTAATGCCGCGTAAAAATTATTACATAATTATTTTACCACAGCGTTTCTTTCATTGCAAGCGCAAGTCTGAAAATAATGCAAAATTTTTGTTAGCTAATTTTCAGCGTGGACGTGTTTATAGCAACATTTTAACAGTTTCGATGCAAGTACTTTTTTTAAAGTTGATTTTTTTTTGCCTCCGTGTTACAATATATATACCTTAAAGGGAAAAGACTGAAATAAACACACGGGTATAAATTGGAAACGCAACACCGCGGCTTTTTTTCGCGGCGACAACGAACAACACTCAGCGGTGTTGTTTTTTTTATGTCTTAAAGGAGTATGTATGCCTAAAAATTTATTTCAGGAAATTATCTTTACGCTGATAATGGTAGTGGTAATGGTGTACGCCATGGTGTGCTACAACATTGCGCTCGACTTCGGCGTGCTCAACAACACGGTGTTCGTTGCGGCATTCTCCGAGCTGTGGTATATGGGGCTCATCGCGTTCGCGTTTGAACTCTTCATCGTAGGCTCCATTGCCAAAAAACTTGCGTTCCGCATAATTGACCCTTCAAAGCACGCGCCCATTATAGTAACGCTTGCAATCTCTGCAATAACGGTATGCTTCATGTGCCCCATAATGAGCCTTATGGCTACGCTGATTATAAAGCAGCCCGCCGCGGCAGACTTCTTTGCAACGTGGGTACAGACAACGGCGTTCAACTTCCCCATGGCTTTCTGCTGGCAGATATTCTATGCGGGTCCTCTAGTAAGACTTATCTTCCGCGCAATCTTTGTATATCCCAAGCAGTGGAAGGAGAAGAAAAAGGCCAAGGCCGCACAGCTTGCCGAAGGCGAAAAGTCTGAAAATAAATAATCAGAATAAATATTTTTGTTGCCGCGGAAAGGTTTTTCCGCGGCAACATTTTTAAAAGCGGCGCGCCAAATACCGGCGCGCCGCTTTTCCGTTTATACTTTATTTGACCGGCACATATGCCGCAATTATTGCATATTTTCCCGCATTTCTGCAAGGTCTTCCACGTGCTTTTCTTCCAGCTTTTCGTAGGCGGCCGTCTTTATGATTATTGCCCTGAGCAGTCTGTCCAGCTCGCCGCCCTCGGTGTAGTCTGCGGGGGCAAAGTAGCGTATGCGGTTGTTTTTGAGCAGGTTGTAAACCTTGCTTTTTTTTCTGTTTTCGGGGTCGTATACGCCTATCGCGTGCCCGCCCGAGGCCGTTACCAGTTTCATGCAGGGTATGTCGGTGTCGCTGTCGCCTATATATACCATATTTCTCAGCGGCACGCGCAGTTTTTCGGGCGGAATGTATTCGTTTACGCCCTCGTGGTCGTTTATGTCAAGACAGCCCTTTTCAATTCTGAACAGAAACTGCGTCTTGTTTGTGTAATTTATCGCCTGCGCGGGCCATACGGGAACGCCGTCCTCGTCATAGCAGAATGCGCTTGCATATATCTTTCTGAATTTGCCTGCAATGGCAGTACCTTCAATCATCTCTTTAAGTCCCGAGGAGATGACATAGTGTTCAACGCATATTCCGCGCTCTTTTGCAAATTCGTCTATGCGGTCAAACCAGCTTTCAACGCCGTTGTACAGCCTTATCTTTGCACCGTATTCGTTGAGCGCGCCGCGCGTTACGTAAAATTTGCCCTTTGCCCGCTTTACCATATTCAGCATATATGCAAGGTTCATATCCATATCGTTCTGCACGGCAAGCGCGTTGGACTGCTGCCAGAATTCTTTGACGTCAACGCCTACGGACTGTATAAATCCCTGCGCCTGCATATCGTCGGGCGTAAGCGTGCGGTCAAAGTCGTAGCACACGGCAAGTACAGGCGTTGCGCCCTTTTTTAATCTTTCATACTGCATTGTAGCACCTCATAATCATTATACCGCGCCGCGGAACGGGCGGAGGAGGCAGTTTTTAATATAAGTCATTCATTCAAAATGATTTCAGAACGGCAAAAATTGCAATTGACGGGGATATATGCCGCAACTGATTAAATTAACGGGCGCGGCTGACTGCTGAAACGGCCGTGCCCTGACTGGTTCAGTTCTGAATTCTGTCGCCTTCGGCATTGTATAAAATAATTTCGCTGACAAGGTAACGCGGTTCGTCGCCGACCGTGTACTGCGCCTGCGCGCAGTAGTATCCCTCGGCCGCGTCCGTTTCAATTACAAGCTGTCTGCCAATGTCAAGGTCGGGCGTATGAACGCTTTCAACGGCGTCCATATTTTCAAAACTTTCCGCAGGTGTTGCGGAGTAGTACAGCGTAAGCGTCACTTCCGTCGTTGACGGGCCGAGCGTGAACTCGTTTATCGCAACGGCGCGTATCTTGCCTTCGCCGCCCTTAAGCCTCACAGAAAGAAAGCGGAATGCTCCGTCCTCCGAACACGCGCTAAACGTAAAAAGAGCGGCAACTATGGCCGAAATAACGGCAAAAAACAGCCGCCTCATCTGCCTTTCCCCCTTGTGATAAGGTACGCGAAGACAGCGGCTATAAGCAGTATGAACAGTCCCAGAAATACGCACAGCACAATCATGGGCGTGTTCTGCGGAATGGAAACTATCCACACGGTGGAGCTGGTATCGTACTGCGCGTCCTTCACCGCGTATGCAATGGTGGCAATAAGTCCGCCCAGCGCTGCCGCAAACAGTACGCAAAGCACAATTGCCGCGGCAATAAACTTTTTGTCGCGCTTTTTCTGCTTTTGCGGCTCGGGCGGCCTTTCAATGGTTCCCTCGTCGCAGTCAAGAAGTTCGTTTGCGCCTATGTGAAAAGTGCGGCATATGCCTGCAATCTGCTGAATGGAGGGGTAGCTCTTGCCCGATTCCCAGCGCGAGACGGTCTGCCTTGTTACGTCCAGTTTGTCAGCCATCTCCTGCTGCGAAAGTTTATTTTCATCCCTTAGCTTTATAAGTCTTTCTCTGAAATCCATTGTCTTGCCGCTAACCTTTTCATTTTGAATAATTATATCACGGGCGGCGGAGCGTGTCAATGCGCGCCTTTGCAAAAGTGTCATAATTGGCGTTAATTCGCCGATATATCCCACCGATTTTAAATCTGCACGGCTATAATTTCTCATATGCTGACAAGTTTTTTTGAAGATGTTTATTCTGCCGTGCAATCGCTCTCTCTGGACGCGTGTCTGTGTATCTGCTGGGGAGCGTTCGCCTTCATTTTTCTCCTTACGCTTGTGCTCTCCCTCACCGTGGAGGGAGTGCGCCGCGCCGATAAGCGACCCTATCTTTGCATAGTCAATCTGTTTGCCGCGGCCACGTTCGCCTTTGCCGTATCAAGGCAGAGCCTTTCTTTTTCCGTACTGCTTTCGGCGGTGTTCTGGTGCGTGGCGTACTTGAGCTACGGCCTTGTCGTTCTGCTGTCAAAAAGAAAGCCGCGTTTAAAGGAGGGCACGGTTTTGCAACCCGAACCTCCCGCGGACATATTCACGCCGTCCGTGCGGCCTGCGCGCTCCAACGTGCGCACCGAACACGCAATCTCTGTTACGGAAAAACTGTTGCAGGCCGACCTTTCCAAGGGCGACCGCCAGGAAGCGGAGCGCATAAAGTCCACGCTCGCCTTCTTGAAGGCCAAGCCCGACCTTACTCCCGCCGACAACGATTTGCTGAACGAAAAATTCAATACCTTATTAAAGCTTATGGCAAAGTATGACTGATAAAAGCTCCGCGCTTTATGCGCGGAGCTTTTTTATATCGTCTTCATCTGCGCCTGAAAGTACTCGCCCGCCTGCTCGGCTTTTTTAAGCGCTTCGCCAGTCAGAGCGGAGCCTTTTTTGAGTATTACTTCGCCGCTGGAATCTGTTACGTCCTCTTTCAGAACGCGGGCGGGGTGCACTATGATAACGTCGCCCGTGGTTATGTGTTCGGGGCGGAACTTCTTTTTGCCTATCACATAGTGTGCCGCCGCGCCGCTTCTGTCGGTTATTATCTCGGCAAGGTATCCCAGAAAGTTGCCGTATTCCGAGTATGCGGGCACGCCCAGCCGCATGTTTGTGCTCTGTTTTTTTATGGCGGGCCTGTCCTCGAACACAATTTTTTCGCCCGTGCATATAATGTTTTTAACATCTATGTCAAATTCGCGCTCGTCGTCGTCAAAGCACTGCAAAAACTGCGGCGCGCCGTTTTTTGCCAGAATGCCGCGCACCCAGCCGTGAACCTGCCCGTCATTGCTTTCAACCTCTTTTCCGTAAATTTCCGAAAGTTTCATACCGACCCTCCAAAACCTTTTCTGTTTTATAATATTTTCTGTAACAGGGCGGTAAATACGCAAACTTTGCCGTATTTTGTATTTTTATGGATTAAGGTCATATCGGAGTTGCGGATATTTTTTCGTCAACGGAGCTGCTTCATATTTTTTGCCGCACGAGTCAGCTTTTGTTTTGTAGCGTTGTGGCGGCCATAACAGGCGGTGTGGCGCTTACTTGCTACAATTGTAACAAAATTGTTAAAAATTTTCATTTCTGACCCGTTCAAAAAAAGTTTACACATAACTTGACAGGTGTAAAGTTTCAGTGTAAACTATGACTAACCTGAAAAGAAAAAGCGAGGGTGTATTGCCCGCGGGAAAATAATTCCCCATTCAGGCAGCTGCGCGAACAAGCGGGCGTCGGCGTATTACCGGCCTGCGCAGGCAGAAAACTTCTGCTGTCCGCGCGGACTGAACAAGGCAAATGGCGGCGTCGGCGTATTACCGGCCGGCAGGCTTTGTTCGGAACAGGGCAGGCTCGCGGGGTCGGTGTATTTCCGTCCGCACTCTGCCTGACTGAAATTTACGCCGCGGCCCTTTTGCCGCGGCTTTTGCTTTATATGCGCCGATTGCGGCGTATGTGCCTGAAACTTTACTTTGTGAACGGAGCGTTTGGTTATGATTGAGCTTGAAAAGTATTACGACGTCATAATAGTAGGCGCCGGCGTTGCGGGTCTGAACTGTGCTCTCAATCTCCCGCGTGACAAAAAAATTCTGATAATCTGCAAGGATACGCCCGACAAGTCGGACAGCTACCTTGCCCAGGGCGGCATATGCCGTCTTGTGGACGAGGACGACTACAAGGGCTATTTCGAGGATACGATGCGCGCGGGTCACTATGAAAACAATCCTGCAACCGTTGACTGCATGATTCGCAACTCCCAGGAGCTGATAGACGACCTCATTGCCTGCGGCGTACGTTTTGCCCGCAACAGCGACGGCTCTCTGTGCTACACCAGGGAGGGCGGCCATTCCCGTCCCCGCATCTGCTTCCACGAGGATTGCACGGGCCGCGAAATAACCACTCATCTGATGTCCGCCGTGCGCGCCTGCAGCAATATCTACGTAGTGCCCTATATAACTATGGTGGATATAATCTGCGATAAGGACAGGTGCTACGGCATAGTGGCAAAGGACAGCAAGAGCGGCAGACTTTACAGACTGTTTGCCGACTACACCGTGCTCGCCTCGGGCGGACTTGGCGGCGTGTTTGAAAACTCCACCAACTTCCGCATACTCACCGGCGATGCGCTTGCAATCTGCCTCAACCACGGCATAGCCGTAGACCACATAAACTATATTCAGATTCACCCCACAACGCTCTATTCAAAGGAAAAGGGCAGAAGGTTCTTAATCTCCGAAAGCGTGCGCGGCGAAGGCGCCGTACTGCTCGATAAAAATTTCCACAGGTTCTGCGACGAGCTTCAGCCCCGCGACGTGGTGACGAAGAACATTCTCGCCCAGATGAAGAAGGACGGCACCGAACACGTATGGCTGGATATGCGTCCCATACCCAGGGAGGAGGTAATCAAACACTTCCCCGCAATAGTTCAGCGTTGCCTGGAAGAGGGGTACGATGTCTTCCGCGAGTGCGTGCCCGTAGTTCCCGCACAGCACTATTTCATGGGCGGCATACGCTCCGACCTCGAGGGCAAAACGACGATGCCCAGACTGTACGCCGTAGGCGAAACGTGCTGCAACGGCGTTCACGGAGCAAACAGACTGGCTTCCAACTCCCTGCTTGAAAGTTTAATCTTTGCAAAGCGTGCCGCAAAGGATATGACTGCAAACTATTCGCGCATAGACCTCAACGCCGCGGCGGAGGCAGAGCGCAAGCTCGACCTCACCAAATACGAAAACGTGCCCGCACTGCTCAAGAGCTATAAAAACGTAGTACTGAACGCTATCGAGGAGGCTCAACGTGAACAACCACATCACTGAAAAACTGCAAGCCGACGAGCTTATAAAACTGGCCCTCAGGGAGGATATCTCCAATGAGGACGTAACCACCAACGCCGTCATGCCCGAATACAGAAAGGGTACTGTCGACCTCATCTGCAAACAGAGCGGCGTAATCTGCGGCCTCGGCGTGTTTGCGCGCACATTTACGATTCTCGACCCCGAAACTGATGTCGAGCTTTTCAAAAAGGACGGCGACGAGGTGGAAAAGGGTGAGCATATTGCCAAAGTCACGGGCGACATACGCGTGTTGCTCTCTGGTGAGCGCACCGCGCTCAACTATCTGCAAAGAATGAGCGGCATAGCCACCTATACCCGCCGCGTGGTAAAACTTCTCGAAGGTTGCAAAACGCGCCTGCTCGATACCAGAAAGACCACGCCCAATATGCGCATATTTGAAAAGTATGCCGTAAAGGTTGGCGGGGGAGTAAATCACCGCTACAATCTTTCGGACGGAATTCTGCTCAAGGACAACCACATAGGTGCTGCTGGCAGCGTAACGGCAGCCGTAAAGGCCGCACGCGAGTATGCTCCATTCGTGCGCAAGGTGGAAGTGGAGGTGGAAAACCTCGATATGGTGCGCGAGGCTCTTGAGGCGGGCGCAGATATCATTATGCTCGACAATATGTCCGTAGAGGATATGACTGCCGCGGTGAAGATGATTGACGGCAGGGCTGTCACCGAAATAAGCGGCAACGTCACCGAGGCGACTATTCCTTCCATAAAAAAGGTAGGCGCCGACTATGTATCCAGCGGCGCGCTCACCCATTCTGCACCCATAATGGACCTGTCGCTTAAAAATCTGCACCCCATAGACTGACCCGAAGTCCGCTGTTTCTAAAAAATTCTGTGTCTGAAAGCGGTGGCAAAGTGTCATTTTTTTCAGCCGCGAAAGGCGTGAATTTTTGGTTTGAACGGGGCATATGTGGCGGTCAATTTGTATTTTTAAAGCTGTATTATTTACGGGAGGTAAATCCTTAAAATGAAAGCTGATTCAAGGAGGAAGGAAATCCTCGCAATAGTCGGCAACAGCGATAACCCTCTGCCTGCGGGGGTGCTCGCCGAAAAGCTGGGCGTTTCCCGCCAGGTAATCGTGCAGGACATAGCCATTCTGCGCGCAAACGGGTACGATATAATTTCTACCAACCGCGGATATCTTCTCACTTCGCAAAAGAGCAACGCAACCCGCGTTTTCAAGTGCCGCCATACCTTTGAGCAGATTCTCGATGAGGGTTATCTGATAATAAATCTTGGCGGCAGAATAGAGGATATCTTTGTAAATCACCGCGTATATGGCCGAATTGCCGCAAGGCTTGAGCTGTACAACAACACCCACGTGGAGGAATTGTACCGCTCTCTGGTAAGCGGCGCGTCAAAGCCGCTCATGGCCGTAACCGACGGTTATCATTACCATACGGTGTCCGCACCCGACGAGGCCACTTTGGATAAAATAGAAGTTGCCTTGCGCAAGGCGGGGTATCTTATCGAAATTTAAGGTGCGTTTATGACTATCCATCACGATAAAATGGCCTACGGCAAGCTGGAAAGTCTTTCGGAAAAGTTTTCGGACGATAAGCTTGCAAAAATGGCGCAACTTCTTTCGCAGAACAATCAGTCTGAGAAAGAGGGGGCATCTGAAAAAAATAATGGCACAGCCGCCAAAAATAAAAGTGCCGACGGGCATAATAAACAAAATAAATAAGGGATATATGCAGCTCAATTGCATATATCCCTTATTTGTTGCCGTAAATAAATTTCACTCTTTTTCAGGTTAAAATAAAAAACGGACCGCAAAATCCGGTCCGCTTTTCAGTGATTTGTTGTCTACGCAATCAGCGCGAAAGCATCCAGTCCTTTACTTTCTCTCTCTCAATGGGGGTGATGTTTTCACCCGTGTACCTGGAATTTTTGCCGCCGTTTGTGTAAACGAAGTATCTGCCGTCTTTAGTTATGTACAGCGTCTCTTCGTATCCGTTAGGGTCCCCCGGTGCGCCGTATGTGAACTTTTTATCGACTGTAGAGCTGAGGGTGTCATATACGACCCCGTCTATCACTTTGCGCATAATTATTCACTGCCTCGCCTTTTATTTGGCTTTCTGGCGTTGACTAGCATCGCCATACTTCCATTGTTAATTTTATCATAATGATATATTTATGTCAATGTACGTACGCTTTTCTGCATTTCGTGTCTATTATTGTGAAATACTTAATTTGCCTGAAAAAATATAACACGATAATTTTATTTATATTCAAAAATATATATTTTTCGCGCCGACACATATCCGTGGTCGCAACATATTTTTATTTGTCAAGTAAAAATACTTGACATAACTTTGCGTGCGATATATAATTGTAAGGAAAACTGCGGAGGACATATGGCTGATTTAAAGTTCATGCGTCTCTGGGACATTTATTCGGCGCTTTTAACGCCCACCCAGCGCGAAATTACCGATATGTATTTTAATCTCGACCTCACCGTGTCGGAAATAGCCGAACAGAAGGGCATCTCCCGCCAGGGCGTGTCGGAGTGCCTCTCTTCCGCAAAAAAACAGCTTGAAGAGTACGAAGAAAAACTTAAATTTTCACGTATCATGAAGGAGAGCGATATTTCTTTCTCGCTCATTCTTACAAAGGCGACTCGCTGGGCGGAAGCTTTTTCTGCCGCTCATCCCGATTTTGCCCCTCAGGTAAAGGAGCTTGAAGATATCCTTCACGGTGACTACGCCGCCGAAGCCTGGGAAATCTGCAACAAAGACGATAAGGAGTGATATGGGAGCTTTTTCCTCACTTTCAGAAAGATTAAACCATATATTTTCCAAACTCACAAAGCGCGGCAGGCTCACCGAACTGGAGATAAAGACGGCCATGCGCGAAGTGCGCGTTGCGCTGCTTGAAGCTGACGTCAACATTCAGGTTGCAAAAAAGTTCTGCGCAGAAGTTTTGGAAAAGGCGGTGGGTCAGGAGATTTTAAAAAGCCTCAACCCCGCCCAGCAGGTAATAAAAATAGTCAATGAAGAACTCATTGCGCTGATGGGTTCTTCCAATTCCAAACTCGCTGTTGCCAGCAAGCCGCCCACGGTAATAATGATGTGCGGCCTTCAGGGCGCGGGCAAAACAACGCTGTGCGGCAAGCTTGCCGTATACCTTAAAAAGAACGGAAAGCGTCCGCTGCTTGTTGCGGGCGACATATACCGCCCCGCAGCCATAAACCAGCTCAAAGTCGTAGGCAAAAACGCAGGCGCGGAAGTGTTTGAAAAGGGCACGCAGAGCCCCGTAAAAACAGCTAAAGAGGCTGTCGAATACGCCCGTTCCCAGGGCTATGACACCGTGATAATAGATACGGCCGGCCGTCTTGAAATAGACGAAAGGCTGATGAAGGAGCTTGAAGATATCTGCGCCGCGGTAGAAATTTCTGAAATTCTGCTCACCGTTGACGCGATGATGGGTCAGGTAGCGGTAAACGTTGCCAAGACCTTCAACGAAAGACTGGAAATCACAGGCATAATTCTGACCAAGCTCGACGGCGACACCCGCGGCGGCGCCTGCCTTTCCATAAAGGCCGTTACGGGCAAGCCCATTAAATTTATCGGCACGGGCGAAAAGCTTTCCGATCTCGAACCCTTCTACCCTGACAGAATGGCCTCCCGCATACTCGGCATGGGCGATGTGCTCACGCTGATTGAAAAGGCACAACAGGCCGTAACCGAAGAGGACGCCAAAAAAATGCAGCAGAAACTGCGCGAAAATTCCTTCACATTGGAGGACTACCTCGAACAGTTCGAAAGCATGAAGAAGATGGGCGGTCTGCAGTCGGTTATGTCAATGCTTCCGGGCATGGGCGGCAAGCTCAAAGACGCCGACCTTGACGAGAGCAAGATGGAGCGCACCAAGGCCATAATCCTTTCGATGACCAAAAAGGAGAGGGAGGACCCCGTCATAATAAACGCCTCCAGAAAGCGCCGCATAGCGGCAGGTTCGGGAACTTCCGTGCAGGAAATCAACCAGCTTTTAAAGCAGTTCGACCAGGTAAAAACGCTTATGAAACAGCTTAAAAGCGGTAAAAGAAGGCTTCCTTTCTGAAACTGAAATCAGCCTTGCAATATAAAAAAATACGCAATGGTTGCGGCATATTGCCGCATCAATATAAATCAAAAGAAATTTTTAAGGAGAAATTTTTAATATGGCAGTTAAAATGAGACTCACCAGAATGGGCGATAAGAAATCTCCCTTCTACCGCATCGTCGTAATAGACAGCAGAAAGGCACGTTCGGGCGAATACATCGATAAAATCGGTTATGTAGATCCCCTCAAGACTCCCGCAGAAATCAAAATCGATGTTGAAAAGGCAAAGGATTGGATTGCTAAGGGTGTACAGCCTACCGAAACCGTAAAGAGCTACCTTGTAAACGCAGGCGTTATCGAAAAGAGCGCAAAGCTTTCCGCTCCCAAGACCAACGACAAGAAAAAGAAGAACTAAGTTTTTTATAGCTTATTTCTCGCGGCGGGTATGCGCCGCATTAACAAGGAGGAAGGTGACTTATGCTTGAGCTTGTAAAATACATTGTTGAACAGTTTGCCGAACACAAGGACGAAATAGAGTATAAGGAAGAGGAAAAGGAGAACGGCATTGAAATAACCGTTTACCTTGAAGATTCCGATATGGGTAAAGTCATCGGCAAGCAGGGTAAAATTGCCAAGGCGCTGCGCACGCTTGTAAAGGCCGCAACACCCAAGGATTCCAAAAAGTACTCTGTGGAAATCAAAGGCAAGGAAGTTGCCGCCGAATAAATCAGCAAATTTTTTTGCGGTTATTTGCGGCATATTACCGCATGTATTCAAAGGCCGTGCTGCAATGCGCGGCCTTTTTTAAACAAATTTTAAAGGTTTTTATATGCATAAATTTCTTACGGTTGCAACAGTTTTAAAGCCCCAGGGCATACGCGGCGAAATTAAAGTAATGCCGCAGACGGACAGCGCCGAAGACCTCAAAGATTTTACTTCCGTTCTGATAGGCGACACAAAATATAAGGTGCTGGCGTGCAGAGCAGCGGGCGGATACGCTTTTCTTACGCTCCGCGGCATAGCGGACAGAAACGCCGCAGAACTTCTGCGCGGCAAAGAGGTGCTTGTAGACCGTTCCGAGGCGCCCGAATTGCCCGAGGACCGCGTCTACATAGCCGATGTGATAGGTTGCAGACTGGTCACCGCCGAGGGCGAGCTTTTGGGCGAGGTTACGGACGTCACTCCCGCGCGCACGGATATTTATACGATATCTGTCGGCGATAAGGAGATAATGTTCCCCGCGGCTGACGGCGTAATTCTCTCCGTAGACACCGAAAACGGCATTGTCACTGTGGACAAAAAGCGCTTTGAAGAGGTTGCACTGCTTTAAATAAAGATTTGTCCGTGCGGAATATCGGCACGGCGCTTTAATGCGCGCAAAAGTTTGCGCATACGGTAATTGACCCATGAATATCACCGTTTTAACGCTGTTTCCAGAAATGTTTGCCCCGCTCAGAGAGAGCGTTATAGGCCGCGCGGTAAATGGCGGAAAACTCAATATAAACGTTATAAACATACGCGACCATGCCGAAAACAAGCACTTCAAGTGTGATGACTATCCCTTCGGCGGCGGTGCGGGAATGGTTATGATGCCTCAGCCGATAGGTTCGGCTATCGAGGCCGCCGATCCCGAACACAAGGCGCACCGCATATACATGTCGCCCCGCGGCAGAGTGTTCAGCCAGAAAATAGTCACGGAACTTGCGGCAAAGCAGGACCTGTTGCTGCTCTGCGGCCATTACGAGGGTGTGGACCAGCGCGTGATAGATATGTATATCGATGAGGAACTGTCCATAGGCGACTATGTGTTAACGGGCGGCGAACTGCCCGCAATGGTGGTGTGCGACTGCGTTGCGCGCTACGTGGACGGGGTTATTTCGGGCGAGAGCTTAAAGGACGAAAGCTTTTCCAAGGGACTGCTTGAATATCCGCAGTATACCCGCCCCGCGGTGTACAAGGGCGTCTCCGTGCCCGAGGTGCTGCTTTCGGGTAATCACGCCGAAGTGGATAAGTGGAGGCTTGAAAAGTCGCTGGAAATAACGAAAAAAAATCGCCCCGACCTGCTTAAATAGCACATAGTACGGGGTCAATTTGCTTTTTAATGTATTGCGGCGTACGCTTAAAAACACAGCGCGCCGTTTTTGCATAATACATGCCGATTGTAAAATTTAAGGTTCGGAGGGGCATTTTTGTGCCGCTCCGTAGAATCAGGGTGTTACTATGAAGACGATACAATGGTTTCCCGGGCATATGACCAAGGCTATGCGCATGATGAAGGACAACGCCGCTCTTTGTGACGGTGCAATTATCGTGCTCGATGCCCGCTGTCCCGCATCTTCGTTCAACGCTAAATTGAAGAATATATTTTCAGGCAAGCCCGTGCTCTACGTGCTCAACAAATCTGACCTCGCCGAAAAAACGGAGGAGGCCGTCAAAATAATAAAATCTGCGGGCGCGGAGGCGGTGAGCCTAAACGCAACGCAGAGCGGTTGCCGCAGGTTGCTCTTTTCTGCCTGCTCAAACGTTGTGCGCGAAAAGCGTGACCGTGCCCGCGATAAGGGGTACGAGCGCACCTTCCGCTTTATGGTGACGGGCGTTCCAAATACGGGCAAAAGCACGGTTATCAACCTGCTTTCAGGTTCAAAACGTACCGCTACGGGCGATAAGGCGGGCGTGACGCGCGGAAAACAGTGGATAAGGCTTGAGGGGTTTGAACTTCTTGATACCCCGGGAACAATGCCGCCCGCCTTTGAAAATCAGACGTTTGCCCGCCGTCTTGCGTATGTCGGCAGTATAAACGACGACATTCTCGACTTTGACGACCTTGCGCTTGCTCTCCTTGCCGATATGGCGGAAAAGTACCCCGAAAAGCTTGCGGAAAGGTACAACATAACCGACTTTTCCGCGCCGCTTGCAATGCTTGAGGGGGTATGCACCCGCATGGGCTTTATGCTCCGCGGCGGCGAATATGACTATGACAGAGCCTGCAAAGCGGTGGTGGACGACCTCCGCAAGGGCAGACTGGGTAAAATCGCGCTGGACAGCGCGGAGGATATGCTTTCGGTGAAGTACTGATGAGCCGTTCAAAACAAGATATGTCTGCCAAACTGGCGGCAGAAAATGCCCTCCGCGCGGAGGGGTACAACTATATATGCGGCGTGGACGAAGTCGGCCGCGGTCCGCTTGCAGGTCCCGTGGTGTGCGCCGCGGTAATAATGCCTGCCGACGACATAGTTGAGGGTGTGGACGACAGCAAAAAACTTTCTGCAAAAAAGCGTGAAAAATTGGATGCGCTCATACGCGAAAAAGCAATTGCCTGGGCAATATGCCGCATCGAACCGCAGCAGATAGACGAAATGAATATTCTGCAGGCGACGCGTCTGTGCATGAAAAACGCCATCGAAAGCCTGAAAATAAGGCCCGATTTTGTGATAACCGACGGCAATATGACGCTTGATATAGCCTTTCCGCAGCGCCACATAATAGGTGGGGACGCCTCATGCTATTCGATAGGCGCGGCCTCCATTCTCGCAAAGGTGTACAGGGATAAAATTATGGATGAATACGCCGCAGATTACCCCTGGTACGGCTTTGAAAAGAACAAAGGTTACGGCACCGCCGCACACATTGCGGCCATAAAAGACCGCGGACTATGCCCCATTCACCGCAGGAGTTTTACAAAAAAATGGTCGGACTGACGGGGCACGGAGCGTCTTCAAAGACGCACAACAGAGAAAAGGGCGCCGCGGGTGAAAAACTTGCGGTAAAATACCTTAAAGGTTGCGGCTACAAAATTTTAAAGCGCAACTGGCGCAACCCTTTCGGCGAGGTGGACATCATCGCCGCCATTGACGACGTGGTGGCATTTGTGGAAGTAAAGACCCGCCTTTCCGACGAGTTCGGCGCTCCGTCCGAGGCAGTGGACTTCCGTCGGCGCGAACGCTATGTAAAGGCCGCCCGCTTTTATTTTTCGGGCAGGGAAATTGACTGCGTTGTCCGCTTTGACGTAATCGAAGTGAAAGAAGGAAAGGTAAACCATATCGTCTCCGCGTTTGAGGCGTAACCATCTCAGTTCTTCCTTTTCCATATAATATATATGGAAAGGCGGGCTCGAAAATATGTGAATTGCGCCGTGTCCGAGGGCGGGTGTATCGCACTTTTCACAAAATTATGGGGTGTGTCGCAATTTTCACAAAACAAGGGCGAAAATAGCTTGCTTTTTTTTGCGGGCTTTGGTAAAATAACGGCTGTAATTTGAAAAACGAGGCGGTCCTCTGCGCAAACCCGTACGAACGCCTTTTCAGGAGGAATGACTTATGAAGGGTCTTATCGAGGCAATCGAGAAAGAAGGCATGAGAGAAAACGTACCTGCATTCAACGTTGGCGATACCGTAAGGGTTGGCTTCAAGGTTATAGAAGGTACCAAGGAAAGAATCCAGAACTTTGAAGGCGTTGTAATCGCTAAAAAGCACGGCGGCATAAGGGAGAGCTTTACTGTAAGAAGACTTTCCTTCGGCGTCGGCGTAGAGAGGACTTTCCCCGTTCACTCGCCCAAGATTGCGTCCATCACCGTAGTTAAGCGCGGCAAGGTTAAGAGGGCTAAGCTCTACTATCTCCGCGGTCTCACCGGTAAGGCAGCAAAAATTCAGGAAATTAAATAAGCCGAAAAAGAGCCTGTTTTTGCAGGTTCTTTTTTCTTTTATGCCGTTTTTTTTGCGTAATTGCGCGAAAAGATGGCAAAATTTTTCAGCGGCGGAGTGGCTAGTATCTGGCTTCCTTCGCACAGTTTTCGGCGGCACGCACACGTAAAAAGGCAATAATTTTTGGGGTACCTTAAAAATAAGTGTTCTGATTTTATTGTGTCGTGTTGAAAAATGTGTCCGACTGCTGTATAATAATGTGGTATATGCAAAAGATAAGCGGCGTTTTGCGTGAACGCATCAGGGAGGAACTTTTGTGCTTTCGAGAGTGATGAGTTTTGCCCTCCGCGGATTGGAGGGCGTTCCCGTAGAGGTGGAGACGGATATAAATAAGGGTCTGGTTGCCTACGACCTTGTAGGTCTGCCCGACGCTGCCGTTAAGGAGAGCAAGGAACGCGTGCGCTCTGCCATAAAGAACAGCGCGCTGCGCTTTCCCGTCAGCAAGATAACTATAAATCTTGCGCCTGCCGACATAAAAAAGGAGGGTTCGCATTACGACCTTCCCATAGCCGTAAGCATTCTCAAGGCCAGCGACCAGCTCCCGTCCGATACGGAGGGAGTGGTGTTTTTAGGCGAGCTTGCGCTGGACGGTACGCTGCGCGCGGTAACGGGCATGCTGCCCATGCTGATATCTGCCAAGGCGCGCGGCTTTACAAAATTTATAGTTCCCTATCCAAACGCCAACGAGGCCAGCTTTATTGAGGGCGCAAGCGTGTACGCGCTCAGGTCGCTCAAAGAGGTGGTGGCTTTCCTTTCTGGTGAGGGTACGTTTCAGCCCGTTGAACATCGCAGTTACGACAGCGTGGTCCGCGCGAGAAAGTACGATTGCGACCTCTGTTTCGTAAAGGGTCAGCGCATTGCAAAGCGTGCGCTTGAGATAGCCGCGGCGGGCGGGCACAACATTCTGCTTGTAGGCCCTCCGGGAACGGGCAAGACGATGCTTGCAAGATGTCTGCCCACGATAATGCCCGACATGACCTTTGAAGAAGCATTGGAAGTTACCAAAATTCACTCCGTTTCGGGCGAGCTTTCCGAAGAGGGAATTGTCACTCTCCGTCCGTTCCGTACGCCCCATCACACGGCGACTACGGTATCGCTGTGCGGAGGCGGTGCAAACGTGCGGCCCGGCGAAATTTCCAAGGCGCACAACGGCGTGCTCTTTCTGGACGAATTGCCCGAGTATTCGCGCTCCGCGCTGGAATCTCTGCGTCAGCCGCTTGAGGACGGTCAGATTACCGTCACCAGGGCGGGCGGCGCGGCAACGTTCCCCGCAGACTTTATGCTGTGCGCAAGCATGAACCCCTGTCCGTGCGGCAATTACGGCTCTGCAGAGCTCGTATGCACCTGCACGCCCGCGCAGATAAAGCGTTACCGCTCCAAGATATCGGGCCCCCTGCTCGACAGAATAGACTTGCAGGTAGAGGTTGACTCGGTGAAATACGACGACTTAATTTCCGATGGAGCGGAGGAGACGAGCGCGCAGGTAAAGGCCAGGGTAGAGGCGGCGCGCGCCGTTCAGCGCGAACGCTTTGCCGAGGACGGTATCCGATGCAACGCGTCGATGGGCGAACGTCAGCTAAAAAAATACTGCCGTCTTTCGCGCGAGTGCGAGCAGGTTCTGCGCAGCGCGTTTGAAAATCTGCATCTTTCGGTGCGTGCGCGGTCAAGGATAATCAAGGTGGCGCGCACGATTGCCGACCTCGACTATTCGTCGGAAATTCAGCCCCGACACATTCTGGAGGCGGCCTCCTACCGCAGTCTGGACGGGGATATGTTATGAACTACACCTCGCAGGAGCTGAACGCCATAGTGCTGGACAGCTTTGAAAAAATTACATATAAAGTAAAGCAGGAGATAACGGAAAATTTCAGATTTTCCGTTCCGCGCAAAAAATACGAAGGATTTTTGATTAAAACGCTCGGTGAGGGCGTATATAATAAAGTAAGAGAGCAATTCTTTTCGGAGGAGTACCGCAGACAGGTGGTATCTTCGCTGGAAAAATTGCGCATAACGTGCGTTACGTATTTTTCGGAGAACTACCCCGAAAACTTCCGCAACATTCCCGCGCCGCCGCTTGTGCTGTATTGCAGGGGAAACGCAGACCTTTTAAAGCGCCGTGCGTTTGCCATTGTGGGTTCGCGGCACACGCTGCCCAAAGTGCTCAAGGACACCGCGGAAATAAGTTCCCGCCTTGCCGAAAAGTTTGTGATAGTCACGGGCACGGCCGACGGCGGAGATACGGCCGCGGCAGAGGGCGCCGTTGCAAGCGGCAATCTGATATTTTTCGCAGCTCAGGGGCTTGGTTACAGATATCCCGCATCCAACGCGCGGCTTTACCGCAGGGCGGAGGAAAAGGGACTTGTGATATCCGAACAGCGGCCGAACGTAAGGGCCAGCGGCTATCTTTTTCCCGTACGCAACAGACTCATCGCCGCGCTTGCTGACGGAGTGCTTATAGTGTCTGCGGGCGAAAAGAGCGGTGCGGCAATCACTGCCGAATATGCCTTTGAATACGGCAAAGACGTGTTCTGTTTTCCCTATTCCGTGGGCGTTCCCTCGGGCGTGGGGTGTAACAGACTCATCAAAAAAGGCGCCTATCTTACGGAAAATATACTTGACATATCCGAGGCGTATGGTTTAGACTTTACACCGCGGGTGCGTCCCGTTCTCACCGAAAGGGAGAAAGAAGTACTTTCTTCCATACAGAGCCGCGGAGAAGCTCACGTATCGCAGGTGGCGGCAGATGTTGGCTGTAACGCCTTCGAGCTGCTTGCAGAGCTCTCCTCGCTGGAAGTAAAGGGACTGATAATCCGCCTCGGCGGCAACAGGTACGCCGCCGCAGACCAATAAAAAACGGGTATAATTTTTGTTGCGCCGCGTTCGCGGCACGGTGTGTAATATGGATCTTATCATAGTGGAATCGCCTTCCAAGGCAAAGACAATTTCAAAATATTTAAAGGGCAAGTACAAGGTGGACGCCTCGGGCGGACATATCCGCGATTTGCCCGAGCGCACTCTCGGCGTGAAGATAACCGATAACTTTGAACCCAAATACGAGGAATCTCCCGGCAAGAAGGAGATTATAGCAAGGCTGACCGCCGAGGCGAAGAAGGCGGGCAAAGTATACCTTGCAACCGACCCTGACCGCGAAGGCGAGGCCATAAGCTGGCATCTTCAGACCGTGCTGGGACTTGACCCCGACGGCGAGAACAGAATAGAATTCAACGAAATATCCCCCAAGGCCGTGCAGAACGCACTTCAGCACCCCCGCAAGATAAATTACAATCTCGTGGACGCCCAGCAGGCGAGAAGAGTGCTGGACAGGCTTGTGGGCTACAAACTTTCGCCCCTTCTCAATAACAGAATACAGAACGGGCTGTCTGCGGGCAGAGTGCAGTCTGTTGCACTCCGTCTTATCGTGGACAGAGAGCGCGAAATAAAGGCGTTCGTGCCAGAAGAATACTGGAATCTTGTGGCAATGCTGCAGGATACCGAGGCAAAATATGCCGCATTCAGGGCGGTATGCCAGCTCAAAAAGAGCGGCAAGAGCATAGGCAAGGACCAGGCGGACGAGGCGGAGGCAAAGGTCAAGGCCTCGCCGTTTACCGTCACCAAGGTAAAGAGCGGCGTAACCAAACAGCACGCTCCCGCGCCCTTCACAACGTCCTCGCTGCAGCAGGACGCCTCCAACAAGTACGGAATGTCCTCGCCCGAAACGATGCTCGTTGCGCAGCATCTGTATGAAGGTATGGACGTCGGCGGCGACCATATCGCGCTGATAACCTACATCAGAACGGACTCCGTGCGCGTATCGGAGGAGGCTCAGGCCAACGCTCTGCAGTTCATAAAGGATACTTACGGGGAAAAATACGCCCCCGCAAAGCCCAACCACTACGTGACCAAAAAGGGCGCGCAGGACGCGCACGAGGCTATCCGCCCCATAAACCTTGCGGTTACGCCCGAAAGCGTCAAAAAATCGCTCGATAAAAAGCATTACAACATATACAAACTGGTATACGACAGGTTCATCGCCTCGCAGATGGCAGAGGCGCAGTACAATACCATGCAGATAGAGGCCACCAGCGCGGGCTATGTGTTCAAGGCAAGCGGCCGTTCGCTGTTGTTTGCGGGATATACCGCGGCCTATCAGGACGCGCCCAAGGAAAAGGACGACGATGAGGAGGCGGCAAAACTGCTCCCGCCCCTGCAGGAGGGCGACGCGCTCAACCTCAAGGACTTCCTCAAAGAGCAGAAGTTCACCCGCCCGCCCCTGCGCTATACCGATGCGTCCCTCGTCAAGGCGATGGAGGAAAAGGGCATAGGCCGTCCCTCCACATACGCAAGCATAATTTCCGTGCTCACGAGGCGCAGATACGTTGAAAAGGATGGCAAGTATATGGCGCCCACCGAGGTGGCGTATAAGATTACCGATATGCTGTGCCACTACTTCAAGGACATAATGGACGTAGGCTTTACGGCGCACATGGAGGACGACCTGGATAAGATTGAAGAGGGCGGCACCGACTGGCACAAGATAATCGCCGACTTCTACCCCGGCTTTGCCGAAAAGCTCAAGACGGCCTCCACGGACGGCGACGAGCTCACCGACATAATGTGCGAAAAGTGCGGTCATCCCATGATAAGGCGCACGGGCAAGTACGGCAAATATCTTGCCTGCTCCAACTATCCCGCCTGCTCCAACATAATCAGCGAGTCCGAACAGGAAGTTTCCGCCGTCCGCTGCCCCAAATGCGGCGCAAATATGGTGGTCAAGAGCGGCAAGTACGGCAAATTCCTTGCCTGCCCCAACTATCCCGAATGTTCATCAATACTGCCTATGGACGCCAAAATCTCCGAGGAAAAGTGCAAGGAATGCGGCGGCGAAATGCTCATCAAAAAGGGCAGATACGGCCAGTATCTCGAGTGCGCAAAGTGCGGCGCAAAGCGTCCCCTTGGCGGCGAGGCGTCGTCCGAGGGCGTAAAGCTGGAGGGCAAGTGCCCCGAATGCGGCAAGCCTATGCGCAGAATGCGCTCCAAAAACGGCAAGATATATTACGGCTGCACGGGCTATCCCGAATGCAAGTTCTTAAGCTGGGATGTGCCCACGGGCGATAAGTGTCCCAAGTGCGGCAAGGGTTACCTCGTTAAAAAGGGCAATGAGATAAGGTGCTCGGAAAAGTCGTGCGACTACTCCGCGCCCGCCCCTGCCGAGGAAGCTCAAGAAGACAAAAAAGATGAAAGTTAAGGTAATAGGCGCGGGCCTTGCGGGGTGCGAGGCGGCATACAGACTTGCTGAAGAGGGCTTTGAAGTTGACCTGTTCGATATAAAGCCGAAGGCGTACACCCCCGCCCACAGCAATGCGGACTTCGGCGAACTGGTATGCTCCAATTCGCTCAAGAGCGACGATGTCTACGGCAATGCTTGCGGACTTCTGAAAGAGGAGATGCGCATACTCGGTTCGCTCACAATGCAGGCGGCGGAGGCGTCAAGGGTGCCCGCGGGCGGAGCTCTTGCCGTGGACCGCGACCTGTTTGCCCGCTTCATAACAGAAAAGATAAAGTCAGAAGACAAAATAAACATAGTATGCGGCGAGGTGCAGTCGGTACCCGAGGAAAACTGCATACTCGCCACGGGACCGCTTACGGCGGGCGCGCTGGCCGAAGATATAGCAAATGTGACGGGCGGCGGTCTGCACTTTTACGATGCGTCCGCACCCATAGTTTCGGCTGAAAGCATTGATATGACGCGCGCTTTTGCGGGCGGCAGATACGGCAAGGGCGGAGACGACTACATAAACTGCCCGATGACCAAGGAGGAGTACAAGGCCTTTTATGCCGCGCTCACCTCGGCCGAACGCGCCGACCTTCATTCCTTTGAAAAGAGGGAGATATTCGAAGGCTGCATGCCGCTTGAGGTTATGGCGGCGCGCGGGGAGGACACTCTGCGTTTCGGCCCCTTCAAACCCGTTGGCTTAAGGGACGCCGAGGGTCGCTCCTATTACGCCGTCCTTCAGCTGAGAAAGGAAAATATTCAGGGCAGCGCGTACAATCTCGTAGGCTGCCAGACCAACCTTAAATTCGGCGAACAGAAGAGGGTTTTTTCCCTCGTTCCCGCACTTAAGGAGGCGCAGTTTCTGCGCTACGGAGTAATGCACCGCAACACGTTCATAAATTCTCCCGCCTGCCTGGACGCGGACTTTTCTCTCCGCGGCGGCACGGTGTTCTTTGCGGGACAGATTACGGGCGTGGAGGGCTATGTGGAGTCGGCGGCCTCTGGCATACTTGCGGCAATTCACCTTGCACGCAGACTCAAGGGCCTGCCCCGTGCCATTCCGCCAAGGGATACGGCGTGCGGCGCGCTTTCGGAATACATCTCCTCGCCCAACGCCGATTTTCAGCCAATGAATGCAAACTACGGTCTTCTCGGCGCGGCGGCAACGGGCATACGCGATAAAAAGGAGCGCTACCGCTATCTTTCCGAGAGGGCTTTGAAAAATATAAGGGAGTATAAAAATACCATATGTCAGTAGAATTTCACGCTACAACCATATGCGCCGTAAAGCGCGACGGAGTCACCGCTATAGCGGGCGACGGCCAGGTTACGATGGGTGAAAGCGTTATATTTAAAAACAGCGCAACCAAGGTGCGCAGAATTTTCGGCGGAAAGGTTGTGCTCGGCTTTGCGGGCGCTGTGTCCGATGCCTTTTCGCTCAGCGAAAAGTTCGAAGGTATGCTCAATAAGTTTTCGGGCAATCTGATGCGCTCGGCGGTGGAACTTGCCGAACTCTGGCGTTCGGACAAAATGCCCCGCAAGCTTGAAGCGCTCATGATTGTCGCCGATAAGGATACAATGCTCATCGTGTCTGGCACGGGCGAGGTTATAGAACCCGACGGCGGCGTCTGCGCGATAGGCAGCGGCGGCAACTATGCGCTCGCGGCGGCGCGCGCGCTCATTCAGAATACCGATTTCTCTGCAGAGGAAATTGCAACCAAGGCGCTCAAAATTGCCAGCGAAATCTGCGTGTTCACAAACGACAACATCAAGTGCGAAACTGTCTGAAAAGACGCCTTTTCACAGTTTGCCTGAATCTTAAAATTTCTCTTTTTGCAGCCTCGCTGCGGCACGGCCGGTTTTTTGCCTGAAATGCGGCTGCGAAAGTCTTGCGCGTATGCACTTGCCTTGTCTGATTGCCTTTTTAAGGGCAGTAAATATTTTATAGGTGTAAAATTATGGATTTATCACCCAAACAGATAGTAAACGAACTCAATAAACACATCATAGGGCAGGAGGAGGCCAAAAAGGCCGTTGCAATCGCCCTCAGAAACAGATACAGAAGAAGTCAGCTCTCTCCCCAGCTCATGGAGGAGATTACGCCCAAAAACATCATAATGAAGGGCCCCACGGGCGTAGGCAAAACGGAAATTGCAAGAAGGCTTGCCAAACTTGTAAAAGCTCCCTTTTTAAAGGTGGAGGCCACAAAGTATACCGAAGTCGGCTATGTGGGCAGGGACGTTGAATCGATGGTGCGCGACCTTGCCGAGTGCGCCATACGCCTCGTGCGCGAGGAAAAGACGGCGGAGGTTGAGTACAAGGCTCGCGCTACGGCTGAAAGAAGGGTTGCCAAGGTGCTTGCCGAAAACAACAAGGCAGACCGCGGCGAACTTGCAAAGGATGTGTTCGAGCAGAACTTTGTGGATGCCATTCACGAGGGCAAGTACGACCACGCCACAATAGAAATTGACGTGCTTGACCAGCCCAAGCCCATGGAACTTTCCGCGGGCAGCGGTGCGGCGATAGACCTCGGTTCAATATTCGGCGGAATGGGGCTTCCCGGCAGAAGAAAAAAGCGCAAACTCACCGTAAAGGAGGCCGTGAACCTGCTTATGGCCGAGGAGGCGGATAAGCTTATAGATAACGATGCGGTCAATGCCGAAGCTCTGCGCCGTGCCGAAAACGACGGCATAATCTTCATAGATGAAATAGATAAAATTGCAGGCAAGGGCAACCAGGGCGCGGACGTCTCCCGCGAGGGCGTGCAGAGGGATATTCTTCCCATAGTTGAAGGCTGCACGGTAATGACCAAGTACGGCCCCGTAAAGACAGACTACATTCTCTTCATAGCGGCGGGCGCGTTCCACGTATCAAAGGTGGAGGACCTCATTCCCGAACTTCAGGGTAGGTTCCCCATCCAGGTGGAGCTTTCCTCGCTTACAAAGCAGGATTTCATAGACATACTCACCCAGCCCGAAAATGCCATAACTACGCAGTACTCGGCTCTGCTTGCCGTGGATAACATAGATTTGCACTTCACTCCCGACGCCATAGAAAAGATTGCAGAGATTGCCGAGGACATCAACGCCACCTCCGAAGATATCGGCGCAAGGCGACTCCATACGGTTATGGAGTACCTTCTTGAAGACATTTCGTTCAACGCGGGCGGCGGCGACTATCCCGTAATACCCGTGGAAATCAACAGCAAGTACGTTGAAGAACATCTCGATAAGATAATTAAAAACAGGGACCTTAAAAAGTACGTTCTTTAATTCTTAATCGCAGTTGCAAAACAAATCGGACGGCACATATGCCGCAACTAGTGAATCTTTGAAGGCGAATCGCCTGGCAAAAGCGGCGTGTATTCTCACTTACAATTAACTGATAAAGAGGTCTTTATGATAAACATTCCCAAGGGAACAAAGGACGTCCTCCCCCGCGAGGCGTACAAGTGGCACTATATAGAGGACGCCGCGCGCAAAACGGCCGAACTTTACAATATGAAGGAAATCCGCACCCCCGTATTTGAACATACCGAACTGTTTTTAAGGGGCGTGGGCGACACCACCGACATAGTCAACAAGGAGATGTACACCTTCAAGGACAAGGGCGACCGCTCCATAACCCTCAAGCCCGAGGGCACGGCGGGTGCGGCGCGCTCCTTCATTGAAAACGGTATGGGCGGCGGCGTTCTGCCCGTAAAAATGTACTACATCACCCCCGCGTTCCGCTATGAACGCCCCCAGGCGGGCAGACTGCGCGAATTCCACCAGTTCGGCGTGGAGGTATACGGCTCCGCCGCTCCCGATGCCGATGCGGAAGTCATATTCGCCGCAGCTTCTTTCCTTAAAAAACTGGGCATAAAGGATGTTAAGCTCAACATAAATTCCATAGGCTGCAAAACCTGCCGTGCGCGCTACAATGCGGCGCTCAAGGCCTATCTTCAGCCTCATCTCGGAGAAATGTGCCCCACCTGCCGCGAAAGATTCGACAAAAACCCTCTGCGCATTCTCGACTGCAAGGAGGAGGGGTGCAAAAAAATTACGCACGACGCTCCCAGAATACTCGACTACCTGTGCGACGACTGCTCCGAACACTTCAAAAAGGTGCAGCAGCTTTTAACGGCGGGCGGCCTTGAATTCAATATAGACCCCAACATTGTGCGCGGCCTCGACTACTATACAAGAACGGTATTCGAGTTCGTGTCCGAAAGCATAGGCGCCCAGGGCACTGTGTGCGGCGGCGGCCGTTATGACGGTCTGATTGAAGAGCTGGGCGGCAACCACACCCCCGCGGTTGGCTTTGCCGCAGGCATAGAGCGCCTTATTCTGCTCATGGAAAACACGGGCGTTGCCTTCCCCGAGGACTGCGGTCCCGAGGTGTTCGTTGCAGGTATGGATGACGACAGCCGACTTGCGGCGTTCAAAGTGGTATGCAAACTGCGCGAAGAGGGCATCTCGGCCGAGTGTGACCATATGGGCAAGTCGATAAAGGCCCAGTTCAAGTATGCGGACAAGATTGGCGCAAAGTATGTAATTGCGCTCGGCTGCAACGAACTTGAAAGCGGCGAATGCAACATAAAGTGCATGGCTGACGGCGCAACTTCTCCCGTAAAGATTTGCGACATATGCGCTTGCTTCAAAAATAAGATGTCTGAAAAATAAGTTTTTTCAAACCAGAACCATACGGCATTAAATTTGCCGTAATATACATAATAAATACACATAAGGAAGGATAGAATTTATGAAACAGTTGACAGAACAGCAGTTCAACGAACT
This sequence comes from Candidatus Coproplasma excrementavium, assembly GCA_018715195.1. Classification (GTDB taxonomy): domain Bacteria; phylum Bacillota; class Clostridia; order Christensenellales; family Borkfalkiaceae; genus Coproplasma; species Coproplasma excrementavium. Next base: position 31,753 of record DVMA01000026.1, read on the forward strand.
CATTGCGGGTTCTAAGCCCGTAGTGTGCGACTTTTTTGCAACGTGGTGCGGCCCCTGTAAAATGCTTGCTCCCGTACTTGAAGATGTATCTTCAGAGTATGCGGCAAAGGCCGAATTTGTAAAGGTTGATGTGGACAATGCCCCCGCGCTCTCTGCAAAGTACGGCATAATGAGCATACCCTTCGTTGCAATATTTGAAAACGGCCAGCTCAAGGCAAAGTCCATCGGCTTTATGCCCAAGGCGGAAGTAAAGCAGTTCCTTGACGCCAACCTTTAATTTTATGTAAGTTTATTTGCCGCGCTTTGCGCGGTGATGCGCGGAGCGGACTTCAAGTCCGCTCCGCGCATTTTTATACGGCAGGCGGGCACGGAAATTTCCGTGCCCGCCTTGCGGGTATTACAAAAAACGCACACATGCATTGCCATATTATTAAAATTGCGCGCAGCTGTTTACAAACTCCGTCCGCCGCGGTATACTTTAAAAGAAAAATAAAATTTTGCTTACCATATCTGCCGTACGGCGGAAATTTTCGGAGGAAATTATGCAGTTCGAATTTTTTGTACCTTCAAGAATAATGTTCGGAAATGGAGCTCTGGATGAGCTCAAAGACCGCGCTCTTCCCGGCAAAAAGGCCCTTCTCGTTACGTCTTGCGGCAGCTCGGCAAAGCGCAGCGGTGCGCTGGATAAGGTTCTTGCCGCGCTTGAAAAGCAGGGGTGCACATACGTGCTGTTCAATAAAATAGGCGCAAATCCTGACCTTCCAACCGTAAATGAAGGTGCCCGCCTTGCCGAGAAAGAGGAGTGCGACTTTGTAATCGCGCTCGGCGGCGGCTCTGTAATGGATGCGTCCAAGGCGATAGCGCTCACCGCACCCAACGGAAAAAATTACTGGGACTTTGTCACTGCGGGCACCGGCGGCGGCAAGCCCATTAAAAATAAGCCTCTGCCCCTTGTCGCAATAACAACTACCGCGGGCACGGGGTCGGAGGCGGACGCCACAGCCGTGGTTACCAACCCCGAAACGCTGGAAAAGATAGGTTTCGTACACAGCGGAATGTTTCCCGTGCTCTCCGTCGTGGACAGCTCGCTCACGCTCGGGATACCTGCAAAGCTGACAGCGTACCAGGGCTTTGACGCTCTCTTTCACGCAACGGAGTGTTATGTTGCCAATAAGGCCAATAAGATGAGCGAAATGCTCTCCCTCACATCGATAAGTTACTGCGCAAAGTACCTTGCCCGCGCGGTCAACTGCGGGGGTGACGAGGAGGCGAGGGACGGCATGTCATTTGCAAACACAATCTCGGGTATGGTAATGACGCTCTCGGGCTGTACGTCAAAGCACGGAATGGAGCATGCAATGAGCGCAAAATGTCCGTCTCTTGCCCACGGGGCGGGACTTATCATGCTTGCGCCCGCCTACTATGAGCATATGATAGAAAGGCACGTGTGCGACGACAGATTTATTGCAATGGCAAGGGCGATGGGAGCGGAGGGCGACGTTCAGCCTTGCGACTTCCTTACAAAGCTGTGTGCGCTCATAAAGGAGTGTGGCGCGGATAACCTTAAAATGTCCGACTACGGCATCCGCCCCGAAGATTTCCCTTCGCTTGCGGAAAATGCAATGTCGTCTATGAAGAGAGTGTTTTTAAACGACCGCATTCCCCTCACAAAGGAAGATGTTATTGCCATATACAGCAAGTCTTACAAATAAAACTTGTAAAATCAGTATATTTTTGCAAATATAAATTATCAATTTAAGGCGGAGCCGCAATCGGAGTTGCGGCTCCGCCTTTTCTGGAACAAAAATCTTCCGCTTTGAGGCATTATATTAAAAGTGGCAAATATTCAGAAAGTTTCTTTCATTTTATTGTAAAATTTAAAAAAATATGTTAAAATAAATTATACAAATTTTTTACGGAGCATTTAATATGATAGATATTTCCTTGATAGAACAGACCGACCCTGAAATTGCCGAAGCTCTTAAACTGGAACTTGGTCGTCAGCAGGGCAACATAGAACTCATCGCAAGCGAAAACTTCGTATCTCCCGCGGTAATGGCGGCGGCAGGCAGCCACCTTACCAACAAATATGCCGAAGGCTATCCCGGACACCGTTACTATGGCGGTTGCCAGTTTGTGGATATAGCCGAAAATCTTGCACGCGACAGGCTCAAGCAGCTCTTCGGCTGTGAATACTGCAACGTTCAGCCTCACAGCGGCGCGCAGGCAAATATGGCGGTATTCTTTGCAATGCTCCAGCCCGGCGATACCGTAATGGGCATGAATCTTGCTCACGGCGGACATCTTTCCCACGGTTCTCCCGTAAACATCTCGGGCAAATACTTTAACGTCGTTCCCTACGGCGTAAGCAAAGAGGATGAGCGCATCGACTATGACGAAATGGAGCGCATCGCCCTCGAGTGCAAACCCAAGATGATAATTTCAGGCGCCAGCGCCTATCCCAGAATAATTGATTTCAACCGTATCCGCGAAATATGCGACAAAGTCGGCGCATATATGATGGTGGATATCGCGCACATAGCAGGTCTTGTTGCGGCAGGTCTGCATCCCTCGCCCGTACCCGTTGCGGACTTCGTTACCACAACCACGCACAAAACTCTCCGCGGCCCCCGCGGCGGCGTAATCATGTGCAAGGAGCAGTACGGCAAGGCTATAGATAAGGCCGTATTCCCCGGCATACAGGGCGGCCCTCTCATGCACATAATAGCGGCTAAGGCCGTAGCTTTCAAGGAGGCGCTTACACCCGAATTCAAGGCATACCAGCAGCAGATTGTAAAGAACTGCGCGGCTATGGCAGATGAATTCAACAAGCTCGGCGTCAAAATGGTATCGGGCGGCACGGATAACCATCTCATACTTCTCAACCTTACGGAAAAGGGCATAACGGGCAAGGAACTGGAAAAGATGCTTGACGAAGTTCACATCACCGTAAACAAGAACGCCATTCCTTTCGATACGCAGAAACCCTTCGTAACTTCGGGTATCCGTCTCGGTACTCCCGCAATGACCACCCGCGGAATGAAGGAAGAGGAGGCCCGCAAGGTTGCCCGCCTCATAACAAAGATTATCGACGAAAAAGAGGCCGCGTTTGATTATGTCAAGGCGGAAGTTGCCAAGCTCTGCGCGGCATTCCCTCTGTACGCAAACGATGTAAAGTAATTTCTGGTAATAAAAATGCAGCAGCCTCGGCGCAGTAACGCCGAGGCGTTTTTTTATAATATTCACAACCAAATTTTTTTAAATTAAAAAAAGTATGCCTTATTCCGCAAGGCACAGCCGTATGTTTAATGAGCTTATGCGTCAGCAATTTGTAGATTAGTGTTTTTATCTGAAGAATTTAAAGATAGTATTGACAAATATGTAATAATAAACTATAATTAAAGCATACAGTAATAAAAAATATTGGAGGGAATTATGTTTTGCAAAAACTGCGGCAAGGAACTCGATGACAGAGCAGTAATCTGCCCCTATTGCGGCGTGCCTACCGGTGTAAGCGAAGACAACAAGATTTATGACTATCAGGCAACCCGTACAAACGGCTATGCAATTGCGGGCTTTGTTCTTTCATTCTTCATTGCTCTGCTGGGCCTTATTTTCAGTATAATAGGCCTCAGAAAAGTAGATGAATACAATTCAGGCAAGGGATTCAGCATTGCAGGCATAGTTATTTCCATTGTTAGCATGGTTTTATATTTTATAGTTATAATGGCTGAAGCTTGTATGGTCGCGGGAACAATGTAAAAAAATAATCCCCGATGCGCGTTGTTGCATCGGGGACTTTTAATGTAAAAATAATAAGCCGCGGCGCAAAGCGCCGCGGCATTCTTTTTTCTCACACGATAATTAAACCTGCGTTGATGAGTACTGTAACCATGAATAGCGTCATATAAGTCATAGCGACTATTATAACATCCACAACCACGCCTAAAATAGCACCCCTTGCGCAGGACTTGGCCCTTTTAGGCATAGAGTTCTGCCATACCAAAAAGAGTATGAGCCCGACAATGGGAAAGAAGAAGGAGAGTACGCTTAGTCCCGCATTGGGCATGTCTTCAGTATTTTCGTGCCTTATGCTTGTGCCTTCTACTTTGTGGCCCGGTGTATAATAATTGTCGGTAGGAACGCCGCAGTGCGGGCAAATCACCGCCCTGTCGTCAAGCTGCGTTCCGCAGTTTTTACAATACATATATTCTGTCCCTCTGAAATTTTAATTTACATTGGCAAAGGTTGGCCGTTTTGTGGCGTGAACAGTAAATAAAACAGGAAAATGAGCGCCAGTATAGCCAGCACATCGATTACCAGACTCACTATGGACATTATAATGCCCGCAGTCGCCAGATCGCTTTTGTTTCCGATTTTTCTCTTATCTTTGCTGCCCGAAAGGCAGAGTATGAGCGAGATAATGGGGATAATAAATAATGGCGATGTGACAAGTCCGATAATGGAAAGGATAAAACCGGCCTGTATGCTGCTGTTTTTTTCGGAATTGAGTTTATTGTTGTGCGTTGCGTACTGCCATCGGCTGTAATTTTTTGTGGCAACGCCGCAATGCGGGCAGACGACTGCGTTATCGTTCAGTTCGGCGCCGCAAACTTCACATTTCATTTTTTCCTCCGATGTCGGAAGACATCATAAAAACATATTATATAGCGTTATAATTCAAGCGACTGCACTTTTCTGCATATTTAAAACCCAAGGCTCAGTCAGCAAGTCTGCAATAAGTGCGGCATGGCTGTGCTGTTTTATCTGTCGGGTTTATCGCAACAGCGGCAACTCATAGTAAGTGTTGGAGTATATGACTATAAAAATCGTCAGGTAAATCATTGCGGCGGCGAACCATATGACCAGTCCCGTAATTGCGCCTTTGCCGCAGGATTTTGCTTTCAGCGGCATAACGTCAACCCAGACGAGATAGAGTATAAAACCTACCACGGGGAACATAAAACTTAAAACGCCGAAACCTATGCTGCCTGAATCTGAACTGTTTGAATTTGCAGAGGGAGCAGGGGGTGGGCTCTTCGCCGTGCCGTCAGTCTGATTAAATTTGTCTGTGGGTATTCCGCAGTGAGGGCATATTACCGCGCGGTCGTCCATCTGATTGCCACAGTATTTACAATACATCTTTGCACTCCGTTATATACGTTCATCTTTATTGTAACATTTTGAAGTGTTACAGTCAAGGGTATTGTAAAAATTATATTTTTATGTTGAAAATGGTTATCGTTGTGAATAGCAACGGCGCGCCTGTTCGCAGCTTTTGCGCATAATGTTACTGTACTAAAAATGCTGGGCGCTTTTGTGTGCGGTCAGAGTTTTTTCGGCGCCGCTTCTTGATTTAAAATATAAAAAGAGGCCGCACTATGCCGCAACTATCGCAATAAAAAAGGCGGCAGCATTTATGCTGACGCCTTAAAAAATTTAGAGTTAATAAATTATTGTAATTGCAGAATTCGGCAAAATGGCCATTATCCAGGCAAAAAGCCATATGCACAGACTTATAATTGAAGTGACGAGGCCTGCAATGGCAAACCCGCGGCCGCTGTTAAGCTGTTTTACTTTTTTGAATGAGCAGATGCTTAAAATAAGTGCCACTATCGGCAGAACGCAGTACAAAAATCCCAGCCAGAAACTGAGTATTCCCAGCACCATACCGACAATTGCAAGAATGTTGACAGGTTTGTTTTCTCTTTGTTCGGCGTGCGGCTGAGCTTGTCTGTAATAATTTTCAGTCGCGCAGCCGCAGTGGGGGCAGATTACTGCCCTGTTGTCTATCTCTGCTCCGCAGTGTGTACAGAACATATACATCCTCCAAAAATTTTCTTCACGTATATTTTATGTCGCGGATAGGGCATATGTGCGGGGCAATTATTCGGAAATGAACAGAACGCCCAGCGTGTTTTTGCCGCAGTGACCCGTTACCACGCCGCCTGCAACCGTTTCAAGAATTTCGTTGAAGCGGAAAGTGTTTTCAACCATTCCGCGCACCATATCAACAACTTCCTTCTCGCAGCAGCTGTGCGTTATAAAACAGCGCGTCTGGTCGTAGTCGGGGTATTCCTTTGCAAGGTCGTTTACATAGTTTTTAAGGCAACGCGTAAGGTTGCCCATATACTTGCGCGAAGCGTAAAGCTGACCGTCTTTCATCTCTATCATTGGATGAAGTTTCAGTACCTTTGCGCCCATGAGCGCGGCAAGCGAGCATCTGCCGCCCTTATGCAGGTATTCAAGCGAGTCGGGCACAAAGGAGGTGTTCACTTTGGGACGGAGCGACTCCGTAATCTCAACTATTTCCTCGGGCGTCTTTCCCTCTGCGGCCAAATCGCACGCTTTCAGTACAAGCAGTCCCTGACCCGTGGAGAGGGCAAGACTGTCCACCACGTGTACTTTGCCGCCGAAGCGTTTTGCCGCCTCTGCCGCGTTGCGGTGCGTTACGGACGCCTTTGAAGAGATGTTGAAGTGTATTACAGCGTCATAGTCATCAAGGTAACTTTTGAACTTTTCGGCATACGTCTCTTCTGGGCAGGCCGCAGTTTTGGGCAGGGTCTTGGTCGCGGCAACGTAATCGAATATCTGCTGCGGAGTTATGTCAATGCCGTCGCTGTAAACCTTATCTCCGAGTATGACCGACAGCGGAATTATTCCTATGTCATACTTTTGTATGAGTTCGCTGCTTAAATCGCAGGTGGAATCGGAAGATATTTTAATTCTCATTTTTTTCCTCCTTAAATGTGGCTGCAAAAACATTGACTTAGATCAATGTTTTTTGCGGAAATTTCCTTCAGCCATATATATAATACCACATTACTTTGCAGAATTCAATCCCGTATGGCACAAATAATTGTCCGCAATGCATTAACTTTTGCTAAACGGAAGAAAATGTTGCAACATAAAAAATAAATTCTGCAATGTTTTATAAGTCATATAAATGTATTTGACAACACGCGTGCATAGTTATATAATATATGAGAAAATTAAAGTAAGTTCTTTGGGGCGGGGTGCAATTCCCCACCGGCAGTGAGTGCCTAGTTGCGGCATAAGTCTGCGAAGAAGGGTTTTCCCTTCCCGATACGGTGCAATTCCGTAACCGACGGTATAGTCCGGATGGTAAAAGAATTTTTTTATCACAACCGCTTTTTATGGCGCCCCTTATCGTTTAAGGAGCGCTTTTTTTATGCGGAGCAAAAGGACTGCTTTAAAATAAATTTTTAAGGAGTTCTTTTCAATGGAACGAAAAAACACTCTGTTTTTCACGCCCACAAGAATTGCGGTAATCGCTCTGTTTGCCGCGCTTGCAGGCGTGCTGTACGCCTTCGGCTTCCCCATCAACGTGGCATTCCCGTTCTGGCTGGAGCTTAACTTTTCGGATATCCCCGCGCTTATCGGCACATTCGTGCTCGGACCTCTTTCGGGCGGCATAATAGTATTCGTAAAGATACTTGTAAAGCTGATAATTAAGGGCACATCCACGGTGTTCGTAGGCGAACTTGCAGACCTTATAATCGGCCTTGCCTTCATAGTTCCCGCGGGCCTCATCTACAAAAAGCACCGCACATTCAAGGGTGCGCTTGACGGAATGGGAGTGGGAACATTCTTCTCGGTAGCGCTCTCCGTGCTCGCCAACTGGCTGGTGCTCGTGCCCTTCTATCTGCACCTCTTTTTCCAGGATGACTGGAACAATCTTGTTGCGCCCATGCAGGCTCTGTTCGGCGACGGCGTGACCAAGGAAACGTTTTATAACTTCTATCTCTGGATATCCGTGCTTCCTTTCAACGTTATGCGCTGTCTTATAGCCGTGCTGGTAACGTTGCCCATATATAAGCGCATATCCATGCTCATCAACCGCATGAACGAAAGGTTTATGCCCCGCAGCTGTCGTACCGAGGGAGGGGACGCCGAGTGCGGCGCGGCCGTAAAAAAGCGCATCATAATAACGGTGGCAATCTGTTCAGGCGTTGTGCTTCTGCTTGTAGGCGGCGTGCTTCTTCGCTACTTCCTCGGCTGAGAATGCTCTCGCGGCTTTAAGGCGCGGCAATTGAGCCATACTGTTAAAAATAAAATATAATTTTTATTGCAAAAAACTGCCGTGCGCGCTATAATATAAAGCGTATGGCAGTTTTTATTTCACATTCCGCGGAAGATACCATAAGTTTCGCAAAGCAGTATGCGTCATCGCTGAAAGCGGGCGATGTAGTGCTTTTAAACGGCGATATGGGCGCGGGCAAAACGGTATTTGCAAAGGGCGTTGCTCTCGGCCTGGGCATTCAGGACGAGATATTGAGCCCCACATATGCCTATATGAACGACTACGACGGCAAGTTGTATCATTATGATTGTTACCGTCTTTCGGGCGGCGTGCAGGCGGAGGCGCTTGGCCTTACCGACTACTTTTACGGCGGCGGAGTATGCCTTATAGAATGGGCGGAAAACATAGCCGACGTGCTCCCCGAAAACTGTAAAATTGTGAACATTAAAAAACTTGGCGAAGGGGAACGCGAAATAATTTATTAAAACAGTCAGCTTTAGCTGTTTGCGTCAATTAAGGCATAAGGCTTTGTCTTTTTTATTTCGGAGGCTGAAAAGTTATGGAAAAAATGAATAAATTTCTCGCTATGGATACGGCCTCCGCGCACCTTACCGTGCTTGCGGTGAACGGCGGCGTTGCGGCGGAAAGTTACATAAAAGATTGCGCTCTGCGCCATTCCGTACTGCTTATGGGCGAGGTTGAAAAGGTGCTTGAAGAGGCGGCGCTTTCTGCGGCCGACTGCGATTTTTTCTGCGCGGTTACCGGCCCCGGTTCGTTTACTGGCATCAGAATAGGCATATCTGCGGCAAAGGGATTTGCGCTTGCCGTAAAAAAACCTCTCATGCCGCTCACATCTTTCGAACTGATTGCATATAATGTAAATGCTGATGATTTTTATGCCGTTATAGATGCCGCTCACGGTCACCTCTATGCCTGCCGCTTTACGCGTGCGGGGGGAGAGCTGCGCTGCGGTCAGCCCGAATACATCTCGGCGGAAGAACTTGCGGGCAGCGGACTGCCGCTCTTCGGTTTTCAGCCGCTGGAGCTTCTGCGCTACACCGTGCTCGACGGGGGTGCGTGCCTTCGACCCGCCGTGGAGAAGAAGCTTGAAAGCGGTCAGCCGTTTTCGCAGATGCACGCATTGTATGTGCGCAAATCTCAGGCGGAGGAGGGGCGCAGATGACCTTCCGTCCGTGGAAGTTTGAAGATATTTTAAAAATTTCGCAGCTCGAAAAGGAGTGTTTCCCCGCGGAGCCGTGGAGCTATCGCATGCTTGCGGACAGTTTCGCATCAGATAATTTCAGCGGAATACTGTGCGACGATGACGGCGAAATTGCTGCATACGGCGGCATTTCCATGGGTTACGACACGGCCGACATCGATAACATTGCAGTGGCTGAAAGATACAGAAGGTGCGGTCTCGGCGGAAAAATTTTGGATAGCCTAATCGCCGTGGCAAAGGAAAAGGGCGCAAGCAAAGTCTTTCTTGAAGTGCGCGTGTCCAACGTTGCCGCAATGAGCTTATATTTAAAACACGGGTTCAGGGGCGTATATGCCCGAACGAGATATTATACGGACGGAGAAGATTGCCTCGTCATGGCAAAGGATATTTAAGTTGGCACGGCGGTGCCTTAAATCGGCCATAGTACGGGGGTAATCGTATTTTTACAGACAATATTCACGTGTCCGTAATGCAGAAAGGCGAAGGGCGGGATGTGCTTTTGTTGCACGGGTATATGTCCTGCAAGGAGAGTTTTTACTTCACCGCGGAGTGCCTTAAAAAGCAGTACCGCGTCACCGCGCCCGATTTTCCGGGGTTCGGAGCGTCCTCGCCGCTTATTGAGGCCTGGTCGGTGGGCGACTACGCCGTCTGGCTGGAAAAATTCATAAAATCGAGCGGCCTTTCAAGGCCCTACATACTTGCGCACTCGTTCGGGGCGAGGGTGGCAATAAAGCTTGCCGCCGCACACCCGCAGCTGATTTCGGGACTTATTATAACGGGCGGCGCGGGGATAGTAAAAAAGCGCACAAGGGCGTATAAAGCCAGGGTGCGCGCCTACAAAATAGTAAAGCGCTTTGCGCCGAAGTTCGCTGAAAAACATTTCGGCAGCAGCGAATACCGCTCGCTTTCACCGCTCATGCGGGAGAGCTATAAAAAAATAGTCAATGAAGATTTAAGCGCGGAAGCGGCAAAAGTAAGTCTGCCCGTACAGCTGATTTATGGCAGTGACGACACCGTTACGCCCGCGTGCGAAGAAGGGCTTGCATTCGCCTCGCTTTTTAAAAACTCGCGGCTGGAGATAATGGAGGGCGGTCACTTCTGTTTTTCGCAGAATCATGCAATTTTCAACTCTAAGGTCATCGCCTTTTTAACGGAGGGCGAACGGGAGCAAAAATGGGAATATTCATATCCGTAGGAAGAACAATTGAATGCGTGCTTATAGCGTTGTGTTTCGGCGCATTGCTCACAATGTCGTCCACAAAACTTCTGGGCGCATTGCAAAGCTATAACTATTCGGGCAAAAAACTGCTGCGCTGGGCGCGCAAGCGCAACAACATGTCCTTTGAAAGGCTTTCCTTGCTCGGAATGCTCTGCGTGCTCTCTTCGGCGATAGTTTCGCTCTGCTTTTCCTTTGCGGGCAAGTGGGGCGCGCTCATAGGTCTCATTCCGTTTGCCGTGTTCTTCGGCGTGTACATATATGCCGATAACAAAATAGCGCTCCGCGTTCCCGCAGTTCCCACAAAGCGGTTCAAAAGGCTGGAAATAATTTTATTTGCCGTGTGCGCGATTGTTTCCTATATTGTTGTGACGCTGCTCAATTTCGCGGCGGAGGTATGGGGCTCACCCCTGTTTTTGGTGCTCAGGTATTGTCCTCTTGCAATAATGCCGCCGCTGCTTCTTCCGCTCATATGTCTTTCTAACCTCATTTCAAAGATATATGAAGTGCCGCATAACCGCACTTATATCACAAAGGCAACGCAAAAAATTGCCTCTTCGGGCATAACGGTGGTGGGAATTACTGGAAGCTACGGCAAGACGAGTACAAAGAACATACTCGCCGCAATGCTCGGCAAAAAATACCGCGTGCTCTCAACGCCCCGCTCCTACAATACGCCCATAGGCATTGCCCTTGCTGTAAACGGCAACAATCTTGAAGATTTCGATGTGTTCATAGCAGAAATGGGCGCGCGCAACGTTGGCGACATCGCCGAACTGTGCGATATCTGCCCGCCCGACTATTCCATTATAACGGGCATATGCTCGCAGCATCTGGAAACTTTTGAAACGTTGGAAAATATAATAAAGGCAAAGGGTGAAATTCTTACGGCAACCCATAAAAAGGCCTTTATCGCGGCCGACTGCGCCGACTATTTCAAGGAAAGTCCCTGCCCCGTGCAGGTATGCGACTGCGTAAGCGATGTCAGCGCGGACTGCAACGGTACGCAGTTTACGCTCACTCTCGGCGGGGAGAGCGCAGTGGTAAAGACCAGACTGCTCGGCGCGCACTGCGCATACAACATAGGCATAGCCGCCCAGCTCGCCTTTGAAATGGGCGTCAGCCTTGCCGATATCGCCGCGGCTGCGGAGGAGTTGCAGTTCATAGAACACCGTCTGCAGCTCACCACCTCCAACGGCATAAACATTCTCGATGACGGCTACAATGCAAACGTAAAGGGGGCGCGCGCCGCGCTCGATGTGCTGCGTACGTTCGGCGGCAGAAAGATTGTCGTTACCCCGGGCATTGTTGAACTCGGCATTCTCGAGGAGACGGAAAACAAACAATTCGGCGGTCTGCTTGCAGGTTTTGACTATGTAATACTTGTGGGCGATACTCTTGTCACCCCCGTAAAGGAGGGTTACTATGGCGAGGGCGGCGATCCCGCAAAGCTTATGGTGCGCGAAACGCTCAAAGACGCCCAGGCCGAGCTCAAAAAGATACTTAAAAAGGGCGATACCGTGCTCTTTTTAAACGACCTTCCCGGCATTTACTGATTGTAAAACTTCAGGCATTGCCCGTCATTTTTCGATGAAGTTTGTTACACCTGACTTTAAATTGCGGCGCGCCGTGCGATGCGCGGCGCGCCGCCGAAAAAGAATATAATTTCATATATTTTCTGGCCGTAAGGCCGACTCACCAAAGCAAAATAAAGCGGAGGTGATTTTTTTTATGTCTGCGGGAAAAATTGCCGTGTTGTTCGGCGGAGCTTCAAACGAAAGCGAAATTTCTGTAATTACTGGCACAATGTGTGCCAACGTACTGAAATACGGCGGGGAAGATGTGCTCTGCATATACGTCACGCCTTCGGGGGCATTTCTTTGCGGCGAAGAGCTTTCGGATATCTCTCTGTTCAAAAGCGGTGCATACCTGGAATTTCCCCGCTGTGTGATTGCTGAAGGCGGAGTGTACATACACGGCCGCAGGGGCAAGTTCAAAAAATTTGTGCCCATATATGCCGCAATCAATTGCTGTCACGGCGGACTTGGCGAAGGCGGCGGAGCGGGCGGACTGTTCGCGTATGCGGGAATACCGCTCGTCGGCGGTGACATATTCGGCGGTGCGGCGTTCATGGATAAGTGCCTTACAAAAATAATTCTCGGCGGGCTTAAAGTAAATGTGCTTGATTATGCCGAGGTGCGTTCAATCGATGATATTCCCGCGGCAATTGAAAAAATCGGCTTGCCTGCGGTGGTAAAACCTGCGCGGCTTGGCTCAAGCATAGGCATATCGCTTGCCCGTACGGAAAATGAGTTTCTGTCCGCTGTGCAGTCGGCGCTTATGTTTGATAATAAGGTGCTCTGCGAAAGGTATGTAAGCGACCGCCGCGAAATAAATTGCGCCGCATATTTTGGCGGCGGAAAGGTAAATGTATCCGAGTGTGAGGAGGCGTTCTCTTCTGGCGGACTGCTTTCTTTTGACGATAAATATGCGGGCGGCGGCAAGTCGGTTATTCCCGCAAACATTCCCGCGTCCGCGGCAGATGAAATAAAGTCCGTCACAAAATATGTGTATTCCTCGCTGGATATGCGCGGAATTGCCCGCTTTGACTTTATAATGGAGGGGGAAACCATATACCTCAGCGAGGTGAACACCGTCCCCGGTTCGCTTGCGTGGTATCTGTTTGCGCCTTCTTATAAAGATTTTCTGCCCGTGCTGAAAGAGCTGATTGCACAGGCCGTGGCAGATTACGCCAATGCGGCTGGCAGACTCGTGCTTAAAACGGGAATACTTGCCTCCGTTCCTGAAGGCGGGACTAATATCAAATAATCTATGCAGCCCCGCGCGCCAAAAGCCGCGCGGGGCTGCATTTGTATATATGGCAACAGAAAAAAGTTGTGCTTATATCCGCTGTTAAAATTATTTTTTTTCGAGCATTTGACAAAGTGTTGCCTTTAATTATATAATTCAGTTATAAACGCTATTTTAAAGGAGCTCTTGCCATGGTTGAAAAGATTAAAATGACCACGCCGCTCGTTGAAATGGACGGCGATGAAATGACGCGCATTCTCTGGAAGTGGATAAAAGAGATACTCATAGAGCCGTATGTCGATTTAAAGACCGAATACTACGACCTCGGCCTGCCCGAACGCGACAGAACGGATGATAAGGTTACGGAAGAGGCCGCCTATGCAACCAAAAAATACGGCGTTGCCGTAAAGTGCGCAACCATTACGCCCAACGCGCAGCGCGTGCAGGAATACAACCTGAAACAGATGTGGAAGAGCCCCAACGGCACCGTAAGGCGCATACTTGACGGCACCGTGTTCCGTGCGCCCATACTCGTAGACGGCATAACGCCCTATGTGCCCGGCTGGAAAAAGCCGATAGTGCTTGCCCGTCACGCATACGGCGATATTTACAACTCCGTGGAGGAGCGTACTTCCGCAGGCGACAGCGCATACCTCGTGGTGTGCGATAAATCCGGCAAGGAAATTTCCCGCCGACTTATAAAGAGCTTTGACGGCGACGGCATAGTGCAGGGCGTTCACAACCTGGACAAGTCCATCAGCAGTTTTGCCGTAAGCTGTTTCAATTACGCGCTCGAACACAAAATTCCGCTCTGGTTTGGTGCAAAGGATACTATATCCAAGACGTACGACCACCGTTTCAAGGACATTTTCAACGAAATTTATGAGCGCGACTATAAGGCTAAGTTTGAAGAGGCGGGCATATACTTTATGTATACGCTCATTGACGACATTGTTGCCCGCATTGTGCGCAGCGAAGGCGGCGTGCTGTGGGCGTGCAAAAACTATGACGGCGATGTTATGAGCGACATGGTTGCCACGGCCTATGGCTCGCTGGGTATGATGAGTTCCGTGCTAGTCTCTCCCGAAGGTTGCTATGAATTCGAGGCGGCTCACGGCACGGTAACCCGCCATTACTATAAGTATCTCAAGGGGGAGGAGACCTCCACAAACTCCGTGGCCACCATATGGGCGTGGACGGGTGCGCTTGCCAAGCGCGGCGAACTGGACGGAATTCCCGCCCTTACGCAGTTTGCCGCAAAGCTTGAAAAAGCGGTAAAGGACACCATAGAAAGCGGCTTTATGACGGGCGACCTCGTTCCTCTGTTCAAGCGCGAGGGCGTAACGCCCGTAAAGCTTGAAAGCCGTGCTTTTTTAAAAGAGATTGCTTCCCGCCTTTAAGTGGATAAATCGGCCATAGTATGGCACTATTTGCCTTGCTGTGTGTTTTGTTTTAAACTAACGCCCCGCGCCGCGGCAAATGCCGCGGCGCGGGGCGTGATTTTTTCTCCGCAGATTGACTTTAACAAAAAAATCTGATATTATTACTTTATAAAAATTTGCATATTTTATAATATCAGTTTTGAAATTGGTATGGCAGTATGGCCGAATTAAGGTGAAGTATGTACCCCTATGACCTCAGCGGAAAGAATAAATATTACACTCTGTATGAAAATCTGCGCGGCGATATTCTGCACGGCAGAATAAAGTCGGGTGAAAAACTGCCCGGCAAGAGGACGCTCGCCCGCGAACTTGGCGTAAGCGTGGTCACCGTCCAGACGGCGTACGACCAGCTGCTGGCCGAAGGCTATGTGCGCTCGCGCGAGAGAAGCGGTTACTACGTCTGCCCCGTGGAAATTTCTCCGCGCGAACGCCCTGCCGCGCCCGAAGAGTGCCTGCCCGTTTCGCCCGAGTACGTTGCCGACTTCGTAAAGGGCAGTACGCCCGCAGAGCTCTTTCCCTTTTCAACGTGGGCAAAGCTGATGCGCGAGGTGCTTTCCGACTGCGGCGAACATCTCCTTGAAAAGGTGCCCGCTGAGGGCGACAGACAGCTTAAATCGGCCATAGCGGACTATCTCTACCGTGCGCGCGGCATATCTGTAGACCCAAGGCTGATAATAATCGGCGCGGGCGCGGAACAGCTCTACGGCACAATTGTCCAGCTTGTCGGGCGGGATAAGCTGTACGGCGTGGAAAATCCCTGCTACCGCAAAATTTATCAGACGTATAGCTTAAACGGCGCAAAATGCGTTTTTCTCGGCGTCGGCGATGGCGGTATGAATGTGGAAGAGGCAATCTCATCCTCTGCAGACGTGCTGCACATCTCTCCCGCGCACCAGTTTCCCACGGGTGCGGTAATGCCCGTATCCTCGCGCGTACGCCTTTTGAATTACGTATCTTCGCGCGGCGGCTACATGGTGGAGGACGATTACGACAGCGAATTCCGTTTAAGCGGCAAGCCGCTGCAGAATATGTACGCGCTTGACCCCGCGCACGTTATATATGTAAACACCTTTTCCAAGACTCTTGCGCCATCTATGCGCATGGGCTATATGGTTCTGCCGCCCGCGCTGTATAAAAAGTTTACCGAGCTTTTGGGCCGCACCTCGTCGGCCGTACCTCTGTTCGAGCAGAAGGCGCTGTATAAAATGATAGCGTGCGGCGCGTTTGAGCGACATATCAACAGACTTAAAAACTATTACCGCGGAGTGCGCTCGGCGCTCACGGAAAAGCTGGAAAATCTCGCCTGTCCGCATATCTTAAAGGACAGCGGCGGCGGTCTGCACTTCACCGTAAAATTTCCGCAGGCAACTTCGGACGAGGCTATAAAGGCGCACGCCCTTGCCGAGGGCATAAA
>DVMA01000003.1 GCA_018715195.1 Candidatus Coproplasma excrementavium
AGGTGACGCGCCCGAAGAGACCAAGATAGACGATACCTTTATAAGGGCGCTCAAATACTGCGTAATGCAGAACGCCGCGTCCGTTTCCATGATTCAGCGCCGATTCCCCATAGGCTACATAAAGGCCTGCAAGATAGTCGACTGGATGGAAAACATGAATTACATTACAAAATCTGAAGGCTCCAAGTCGCGCAAGGTACTTCTTTCGCAGGAAGAGTTCTTCAATACATACGGAGACGTGGATGATTGATTTCACGCAGAAAAAATTCGGGCTGATATCGCTCGGATGCGATAAAAACAGG
Source organism: Candidatus Coproplasma excrementavium (assembly GCA_018715195.1). GTDB lineage: Bacteria > Bacillota > Clostridia > Christensenellales > Borkfalkiaceae > Coproplasma > Coproplasma excrementavium. The sequence continues at coordinate 303 of DVMA01000003.1, forward strand.
GTCGACGCCGAAAAACTGCTTGCGCAGATAGAGGCGCGCGGCTGTACCGTCACGGGCGACATAGAGGAGGCGCAGGTGCTTATAATCAACACCTGCTCCTTTCTTGAAGCTTCGCGCAAGGAAGCCATAGAGACTATAATTGACAGTGCGGCATATAAATCGGGCAATCTTGAAAAGATTGTGGTTACCGGCTGTCTGCCCCAGAAGTTCATAGGCGAAATCTATGACCAGCTGACAGAGGCGGACGTCTTTCTCGGCACATACGACTACGATGTCTTTTTTCAGGCGCTTGAAGAGGCGTACAAAAACGGCAGAAGCAACTTCACGGGGCTCGGTAAAAATCCGTTTACCTGCGAAAGGGTTGTGACTACGCCGCTGCACTATGCCTATCTCAAAATAGCCGATGGCTGCAACAATAAATGCACCTATTGCCTGATTCCCAAAATACGCGGCAACTATTTTTCCTATCCTATGGAAAAACTTATTCAAGAGGCGGAAGGCCTTGGCGACGTTTCCGAACTGATACTTGTTGCCCAGGACGTCACGCGGTACGGCATTGACCTCTACGGCGAAAAAAAACTTTGTGAAATTTTAAAAAAGCTGACAGCACTTGTCAACATTAATAGTGTAAGATTACTGTACTGTTATCCCGAGATGATAGATGACGAGCTGATAGCAGAGGTAAGGGATAACCCCAAGATTGTAAAATATCTGGACATTCCCTTGCAGCACAGCGAGGACAGAGTGCTTAAAATGATGAACAGAAGGGGCACGCGGCAGAGTTATCTGGAGCTGATTGCAAAACTTCGTTCACAAATTCCGGGAATTGCAATACGTTCGACGTTTATCTGCGGCTTTCCCACCGAAACGGAGGAGGAGAGCGCCGCCCTCGGCAGTTTCCTCAAAGAGGCAAAGCTTGATAACTGCGGCTTTTTTGCATACTCGAGGGAGGAGGGCACGCCCGCCTATAAAATCAAGGGGCAGATACCTGCCTCCGTCAAGAAAAAGCGCGTGAAAAACATGTACGAAATTCAGCGCGCCATATCGCTTGAAAAGATGCAGTCATACATCGGCAGAACGCTGCGCGTGCTGTGTGACGGCATAAGCGAGGAGAGGGGCTGCTTTTACGGAAGAGCATACTTTTCCGCACCCGATATAGACGGCGAGGTGTTCTTCAACGCGCCGTATGCCGAACAGGGCAAGTATTACGATGTATGCATAGAGAGGGCTGACAGCTATAATCTCTACGGAAAAACGGAGGATTTTGAAGAATGAGCCAGGAGAACCGCACGGAGGAAAACTCTGTAAAAAAGTCCGAGCAGAGCGGCTTTGAAAACGACAAATTTTATAAATTTGCGCGCGGAAAGGGAATAATGAACCTGCCCAACAAGCTCACGATAAGCCGAATGGTGATGATTCCGCTGTTTGCGCTTATGTTTTGCCTCACATTTACGGCGCACTTTTTCGTTGCGCTCGCGGTATTTGCGGCGGCATCTCTTACCGATTTGTTTGACGGCAAAATTGCAAGAAAGTACAATCTTGTAACAAACCTCGGTAAATTTCTCGACCCCATAGCCGATAAAGTGCTTGTTTCTACGGCGTTTATTCTTCTTCTTACCAAGGCGTGGGTGTTCACCGGTTTTTTGGGCAACTGGGCGCTCATAGTGGCAGGTTGCGGCGTTGCGCTCATTCTCGCGCGCGAGATAATTATCAGCGGTTTCCGCATGGTCGCGGCCGATGCTGGCGTGGTAATCGCCGCAGACAAATTCGGCAAATACAAGACCGTGTTCCAGGACGCCTCCGTTGTGGTGCTGCTTATAAGCGCGGGGATAACAGAGCTTGACGCAGGCACGGCTGCGCAGGTTGTCAACTATATCGGCCTCGTTCTGTTTGCCGTTGCGATAGTGCTTACGGTGCTTTCGGGCATAAATTATATAGTAAAAAATATCGGTATTTTAAAAAAATAATGAAAAACTGTCTTGTTGTTTTAAAGAACAAAAAGATTTTTTCGGAAGTTCCCGCATACAATCCCTGCCTGAAGGCGTTTGCCTCCGAGGGACTGTATTTCGATAAGATTGCGATTGTGGCGTACGATAACTCCCGCGATATAGTTTCGCAGCTCAAAGACTGCCGTGAAAGCTTTAACTGCACGGTAATAATGTGCCCCCGTTCAATGGAGGGTGCGCTTAAAGAATATCTTCAGCCGCTTTACGGCGGTTCGTTCGATATGTCGGGCAGCATGGAGGGGGAGTCTTACGGCGTATACCTGCATTTTACAGACGTTGCGGACGGAACTCCCCTCGATAAAATTGCCGCGCGCGTTTCGCAGAAGTTCGGCAAAAAGTATGGCAAATCTTATATAAAGACGGTGGGCGCACCCCGCCAGGAAATTTTAAAGGCCGTAGAGGCGGCAAAAAAAATCAATCCTGCGCTTGAATGCAACATATACGAAAGCTACGGCGACTGCACGATTGAAATCGTATATTCGGAGAGCGATTCAAAAATGCTGGTGGACAACGTTGTGCGTACCTTTGCCGTTGCGCTCGATGCTTACATCTACGCATTGGAAGACATTTCTCTTGCCGAAAGGCTGTTTCAGCTGCTAAAACTGCGCAGAATGAAGATTTCCTGTGCGGAATCTTTTACGGGCGGCGGCATAGGCCAGCGCCTTGTGGAAGTTCCCGGCATAAGCGAAGTGTACTTTGAGGGACTGAACACCTACTCCAACGAATCGAAGATTGCGCGCCTGGGCGTAAAGGAAATGACCATAAAGACGACGGGCGCGGTATCGGACGAAACTGCCTTTGAAATGGCGGAGGGGCTCATCCGCCAGGGCAACTGCGATGTTGCGGTTGCCACAACCGGCATAGCGGGTCCCAAGTCGGACAACACAAAAAAGCCCGTGGGACTGTGCTATATAGCAGTCGGACTGAAAGACGGCGTTTCGGTATACAAATACAACTTTTCGGGCGACAGAAAGACCGTTACGGAAACGGCGATAAATTATGCGCTGTTCCTCGTATATAAAAAGATAAAATGAGAAAAAACCTTTTCAGGAGAATATAATGAACGAAGAAAAACTCAAAGCGCTCAATTCTACCGTTGCAATGATAGAAAAGCAGTACGGCAAGGGCGCTATAATGAAACTCGGTGACGTAAGCGTAAATACCGACCTCGACGTAATTCCCACGGGCTGTCTTTCGCTCGACTTGGCGCTCGGCGTGGGCGGCGTTCCCCGCGGCAGAATTATGGAAATCTTCGGACCTGAATCTTCAGGTAAAACCACCGTTGCGCTCCACATCATTGCAGAGGCGCAGAAGCGCGGCGGCGTTGCCGCTTTCATCGATGCCGAGCACGCTCTCGACGCAGTTTACGCAAAGAATCTCGGCGTAAATACTGACGAACTCTACATCTCCCAGCCCGATACGGGCGAGCAGGCTTTGGATATCTGCGAGTCGCTCGTTCGCTCCAGCGCGGTAGACGTAATAGTGGTGGACTCCGTTGCGGCGCTCACTCCCAAGGCTGAAATCGAGGGCGATATGGGCGATTCACACGTAGGTCTTCTTGCAAGACTTATGTCGCAGGCATTGAGAAAGCTCACCGCCATAACCAGCCGTTCCAAGACGTGCGTTATATTTATCAACCAGCTGCGCGAAAAGGTCGGCGTAATGTTCGGCAATCCCGAAACCACGCCCGGCGGCCGTGCGCTCAAATATTTTGCCTCGCTCAGACTGGATATCAGAAAGGCCGACAGCCTCAAGGACGGCGAGGGCATAATAGGCAACCGCACCAAGTGCAAAGTAGTTAAAAATAAGGTTGCGCCTCCTTTCAGAGTTGCAGAATTCGATATAATCTACGGCAAGGGCATCTCGCAGGAAGGTTGCCTCATTGACCTCGGCGTGGAATTCGGCGTGCTCAAGAAGAGCGGCGCCTGGTTCAGCTATAATGACGATAAGGTAGCGCAGGGCAGGGAAAAGATGAGAGATTACCTCATCAATAATCCCGATGTCAAGGCGGAGATAGAGGCCGCCATACGCGAAGAATATAAACTCATTCAGGAGAAAAAGGCGTGAAACGCCACGGTTTTATCAAAGTATGTGCCGCTACCCCCGAAATAAGGGTGGCGGACGTTGATTTCAACGTGAAAAATATTTCCGACGCGGCAAAAAAGGCGGCGGAGGGTGGCGCACAGCTGATAGTCTTCCCCGAACTGTGCGTAACGGGCTACACCTGCGGCGACCTGTTCAATCAGCGCGCCCTGCTTTCGGCTGCCGAAGAGGGCATTGCATCGCTTGCAAAGTCCTTGCCTGCGGGTGCGCTCGTATTTGCAGGCTCTCCGCTCGAAAAGGACGGCAGACTTTATAATTGCGCGTTTGCCTTCTGCGGAGGAGCCGTCATTGGCGTTGTGCCCAAGTCGTGCATTCCCAATTACGGCGAATTTTACGAACGCCGTCATTTTTCTCCCGCGGGCGAGGGGGTCGGCGAAATTCTGCTCTGCGGAAAAAATGTGCCTTTCGGCACCGACATAATTTTCAGGGCGGAAAATATGCCGCTCTTTACCATCGCTTGCGAAATCTGCGAGGACCTGTGGGTTCCTATGCCGCCCTCGGTGCGCCACGCGCTGGCGGGTGCCAATATCGTGTGCAACCTCTCCTGTTCGGACGAGATTGCGGGCAAGGCGGAGTACAGAAGAAATCTTGTAAAAATGCAGTCGTCCAAGATAATAGGCGGCTATATTTACAGCGATTCGGGCGACGGCGAAAGCACCACCGATATGGTGTTTGCGGGACACAACTTAATCTGCGAAAACGGTACGTTGCTTGCGGAGAGCAAGCTGTTCGAAAACGGCCTCACCTTTGCCGATATCGATGTCGACAAACTTGACGGCGAAAGGCGCAGATGTTCAAGTTCTTATTTCAGCGGCGCAACTACGGAGCATAAGACGATATATTTCACCGCGGCGGAGTGTTCGGCGGAGGTGGAGCGCGAGTTTCCTCAGCTGCCCTTTGTTCCGAAAAGCGGCAAGCGCCTTGCCGAGCGTACGGAGCTCATTTTAGATTTGCAGACGATGGGGCTTGTAAAGCGCCTTAAGCATACCCGTGCAAAGACGGCGGTGATAGGCATTTCGGGCGGACTCGATTCTGCGCTCGCCCTTCTCGTGACGTGCAGGGCGTTCAGAACGCTTGGGAAAGATTTAAAGGATATAATTGCCATTACAATGCCGGGGTTCGGCACTACCGGCAAGACTCTCAAAAGCTCGGTGAATCTCTCCGACGCGCTGGGAGTCACGTTGAGAAAGGTGGATATAACGCCCAGCGTTACCCGCCATTTCGAGGATATAGGCCACGATGCCTCAATTCTTGACGTCACTTACGAAAACGCGCAGGCGCGCATGCGCACGCTTATTCTGATGGATACCGCCAACAAGACGGGCGGACTTGTGATAGGTACGGGAGATTTAAGCGAACTTGCTCTCGGCTGGGCGACGTACAACGGCGACCATATGTCCATGTATGCGGTAAATTCGGGCGTTCCAAAGACGCTTGTAAAGCACCTCATAAAGTTCGAAGCCGACCGCCTTGGCGGTGCGGCAAAGGATACGCTGGAAGTTATCCTTGCAACGGAGATAAGTCCCGAACTGCTTCCTCCCGACAAGTCGGGAAAGATTGCGCAAAAGACGGAGGACATAGTCGGTCCGTACATTCTGCACGACTTTTTCCTTTACTATGCCGTGCGCTGGGGTTTTGCGCCCTCCAAGGTTCGCTTTATCGCACACAAAGCGTTCAGCGGTACGTTTGACGGCGAGGTAATAGATAAGTGGCTCAAAAACTTTTACCGCCGTTTCTTTGCGCAACAGTTCAAGCGTTCGTGCATTCCAGACGGCGTAAAAGTGGGTACCGTAATGCTCTCTCCGCGCGGTGACTGGCGCATGCCTTCCGATGCCTGTGCGGCGGTATGGATGGATGATATTGACTGACAATTATTTGTTATTTATAAGGCGGCTCAATGCCGCCTTTTTTATATTTTTGAAAAGTATATGATAAAGTATTTCAATAAAAAATCCGCTATACGTTGACTTTACATGCATTTTGTTGTAAAATAAATAAGGATATTACTTATCCTGCTATGCAAAATGCTTGCGTTGCGGGATCGGATATATTTACAAAACTATCAGGAGGCTTACATGAATTTACTCGGTATAAGCTCCCTGTTTCTCGCAAACGGCACGATGGTGGGAATGATTGTCGCCATTGTCGTTGCCGTATTGGCTGTCGCAGCGGC
>DVMA01000027.1 GCA_018715195.1 Candidatus Coproplasma excrementavium
CTTTACGCCGAGCTTGATAAGGCCTTCCAAACAGTGGTCGATAACTATCGAAACTGCTCCCGTGTTGGCATACTTGCCCGTAACGCCAACGCTCATCATGTCCGCCCTTTCAATGTGGGTCATACCCCTTATGAATGCAGGCAGACCGAAGGGTATTACGTGACCCTTGCCCTTGCGCATTGCCTCGCTTATGCGGGGCATCATAAAGCCGTATACGACTATCTGGTCGTCGGGGTCAACAACTGCGCAGGACAGTTCGGGAACATACACCTGCTTTATCGATTCAAGCTCCCTCGCCTTCTGCTTGTCGTTTATCGGACTCGTGCCGAAGAGCGGCGCAAAAGCTTCGTCCAATACGGTGAGGCACTTCATGCCGTATTCATCGAACTTCTTTCTGTCGTGCTTGAAGAGATAGCCGAGGTCAACTATTTTGAGGTTGTACTTCTTCATTATCATCTCGGCAATCTTTTTGACGCGCATATCTGGCTGGGTGGGAACTTTTATTTCGTAACTGGTCCAGTCAACAACTTTGTAAGCGCCCAGCTTTTCCATATGTTCAACGTAGTACGGGTAGTTGTACAGCTCTATGTAGGAGGCCTCCTTATCGAAGCCGTCTATGAGCATTCCCTCTTCATTGAGGTCGGAAAAGCTCATCGGTCCGATTATTTCGTCCATTCCCAGTTCCCTGGCCCAGTCGAAAAGCTTTTCAAAAAGCGCCTTGGTAACTTCAAAATCGTCTATAACGTCAAATCTGGTGAAACGAAGTTCGTTCTTGCCGAACTTTTCGTTTGCGCCGCGGTGCCATATGCCTGCTATTCTGCCTGCAATTTTGCCGTCCTTGTATGCAAGGAACATACGGCAGTCCGCAAAGCGGAAGGCGTCGTTTACGGCAGGGTCAAACTCTGCAAATTCATCAAAATAAAAGTTGGGAGCAGCATACTTGTTGCCCTTGTAAAGGTCAATCAGAAACTTAAAAAATTTCTTTTTATCTTTTTTACTGTCCAGACTTATCTCTTTAACTTCTATCATATATCTCTCCGTTTATTTTTCAAGTGGTATGGGGCGCTTATCCGCAATGAAAACAACGCCCAGCGTTCCCGGTCCGCAATGGGAACCTATCACGGGCCCTACCGTCTGGCGCACTATCTTCGCCTCGGGACGGCGCTCCCTGATAAGGTCGGCAAGTTTGTCGCCGTCTTCTTTGCAGTCGGCATCGAGAACGTATACCTCGTACCCCGTTCCTGTAAGGCTGTGCACAACTTTATCAGCAAGACTTGCTATGCACTTTTTTCTGCCCATTACTTTTTCAATGACGCTGAGTCCGCCGTGCGAATCAAATGTAAGCACGGGCTTTACGGCAAGCAGAGTTCCGACAACGGCCGAGGCCGCGCCCAGTCTGCCGCCGCGCTTTAAGTGCATAAGGTCATCGACCATAAAGTACACGGCAACTCTGTTTGTAAAGCCACGCAGAAAATTTAAAATCTGCTCATCAGAGGCACCGCTGTTTTTAAGTTCGGCCGCCGCCTTTACCTGAATTCCCGCACCGAGCGATATGGCATTTGTATCGAACACCGCACATTTGCGCCCCGGATATGCCTCAGCGAGTTCTTTCAGCTCCGTATCAAGCTGGTTGAAAGTACCGCTCATTGCATGCGAAAAACTTATGTACAGCACATCCTCTCCCTTTTTAAAATAGGGTTCGAGTATGCGCTTGTAATCTTCGGGATTGAGCGCCTGAGTCTTAGGCACGACACCGCCGCGAACGGCCGCGTAGAATGCCGAAAAGTCAGTGTGCTCGCCCATGTCGTAGTAATAAACCTTGTCGCCGTACATATACGGCATGGGAATAAAATCTATTCCAAGCTGTTTAAGCGTGGTATGCCACAGCTCGCAGTTGGAATCACACAGTAATACACTCATAAAACAAAAAGCCCTTATATGTTTTCATATACACGCGCGGCAAGGGCATACTGCGCGTGCAAATACAATATAAATTTTAACATCGGGTGCAGTGTTTGTCAATACAATTATCATATAAAAATATTACAACGCTGTGCATATTGTATGAAAAAGAAAAGCCGCAACGCCATTTACAGCGCAATGCGGCCAATAATAAATATATTGATTACGATACTTACTGCAAAATATTTCAGTCCTGGGTTGCAACCTTGTGCAGGAAATAGTCGCTCGATACTATCATTCCGCCGCCTATGACGGAGGCAAGCGCGGGCTCGTCAAAGGTATTTACGGTTATTTTAAGCTTTTTGGAAAAATAGTCTGCAATGCCGTCCATTTTGCACAGTCCGCCGGAAAGGTATATTCCGCCGTGCATTACGGCAGATGCTACTTCCGCAGGCAGACGGGATATTGTAAGCACTATATACTCGATAATCTTGTCGACATACAGAGTCAGCACGTCATATATCTGCGGAGTCGTTACGGCAACAGAGGCAGGCGCACCCGACGCGGCGTCCCTTCCGTCCACCACCATCAGCTTGTTGTCGTCGGGAAGAAAACTCCCCACTGTATTTTTAAGCTTCTCGGCAGTGAGCGCGCCTATGCGCAGATTGTAATTTTCCGCCATCAGGTCCATAAGGTGAACATCTATATTTCCGCCGCCGAGATTCAGGCTCATGCCCGCAATAACTCCGTCAAGCGAAAAGGCGGCTATGTTTGTAAGGCCGTAACCAATATCCACGCTGAATACGGGCGTGGACTCGCTGAGCTGAACGTTGTGCCCGAGCACTGCGGCAAAGGGCGTCTGCGTAAAATGAACCTTGCCTATGTTGCATTCATCGGCGAGAGCGAAATACTTGCGCTTGAGTTCGGGCTTAGCGCCGCACGGAAGCACGAAGACGACCTCTGTTTTGCGCGCCTTCCTGGGACTGATTTCGATTTTTTCAAGAAAATAGCGCAAAAGGTCGGCCACTATGTCCTCGTGAATGATGTCGCCGTCCACTACGGGATTTATTATGTGGGTGTTCTGTGCGGCACGACCGGAAAGAGCGCGTGCCTTTTCGCCGAGGAATTTTACGGTATATCTGCCCGAACCGGGAAGCTGTTCTATTGCCGCGCAAGTAGCCTCGCACAGCACAACGCCGCAACCCGATTTATAAATTTTTGTTACCCACGAACCTAAGTCAATTGCAAGTTTAATCATATATCTGTACTTCTTTAAGCATACTTCTGACGAGCGCAACCGGCAGTCCGACGACGTTTGTATAACTGCCGAAGTACTGCTTTACCAGTCCGCCATCCTGTATTCCGTAGCTGCCCGCCTTATCCATAGGCGAACCGCCCGCCACGTATTTTTTTATAAAATCATGTGAAAGAGTGTTGAATTTTACTTCCGTCTTATCGTATTTTATAAGTTTGTTGAACTTGTTGCGCACGCACACGCCCGTAATTACATAGTGGGTCCGCCCGGAAAGCAATTCAAGCGTTTTTGTCGCGTCGGCGGCGTCCCTTGGCTTGCCAAGTATTTCGCCGCGAAAGACGACAATTGTGTCGCAACCTATCACCGTACTGCCCGAATGCCTTGCAAACACCTCGTCACACTTGCGCTCGGCAAGAGCACACGCGATGTCTTCGGGGAAGAGAGAAATGTTTATCTCCTCCCCGCCGCGGGCGGGATCTACTATAAAATCATCTAAAATCTGAGAAAGCAACTCCCTGCGGCGCGGGGATGCACTTGCGAGGACATATTGCATATTACAACTTAAATAAAATTCTGCTCTATATAAGTAATGCCGCTTTCAAGCGGCATTCGGTACCGTATGCAGACATTGCTGCCTAAGCGCCACAGGCGCGCATACGGCATTAAAGAATTTCAAGATTTTTGTGGAAAGATTTTTTGAACTCTGCACCCGCAGCCATGGCATCGCGGATTTCAAGAGTCGCATCGCCCTCTACTTCTGTCTTCATGATTACGGAATCGCCGAGTATATCGCAGTTGATGCCCTTTATGCAGCCTGACATGCTTCTGTCAAGGCTTTCTGCTATGCGGAGCATAACGCCGAGACGCTTTACTATCTCGATATCCTCGTCACGGAGAATATCCTTGAAGCGCGCCCAGTCGAGCGGGTTGATATCTTCCTTTTTATGGCAGCAGGCAGTGAATGCGGCAAGCACTATCTCCCTGTGGGTTACGCCGTAAAGGTTGGCGTTGAGTATCATATACCAGCTGTGACGCTGATGGTTGTAATACTTTATGCGCATGCCGCAGTCGTGAAGGGTTGCGGCAACTTTGAGCACCTTGAGGTACTGACGGGGGAACTTGTGAAGAACGCGCAGCTGCTTGAACAGCTGAATGCTTAAATTAACAACGTGTTCAACGTGCTTTTCATCGCAGTCGTACCACTTTACAAGCGTTGTGAGCGAGTAATTGAGCACATCGGAAACGGGCTTTTCTATGGTGGAAGGAAGCGCCTGGTTGAACATTATGCCTTCCCTGAGACCCGCACCCGATATGGTGAAGTTTTCAACGTGCATATACGTTACAAAGGCTTTGATTACCGCAAGCGCCGCGGGAAGTATGTCGGCACGCTGTGCGGAAAGTCCCTTGATCTTCTTCTTTTTGTCGAGATCCAAAACCTTTATCATATCGTAAAGGGGAAGGAAATCCTCGGTGAGCATATTGTAGTTATGCACGGTATCCAGGGGATACTTATGCACCATTTTATTTATTTTGAAGAGATTTCTGAAAGAGCCGCCTACGCCTATCATCTGCGCATCGGGGTCAACTTCGGAAAGCCACTCAACGCCCTTGAGCTGTTCGGTTATGAACTCCTCAATCTTATTGGCCTGCTCCTCGGGTTTGAGGCCGTCCTGCGTGAACAGGTCGGTAAGCGTTACCGAGCCGAAGGGAAGAGTTGCATAGTTGAGCATGTTGCGTCTGTTGTAGTAGACGATTTTGGTAGAGCCGCCGCCTATTTCAAGAATGAGGCCCTTGGGTATATCCATGGTGTTTATAACGCCGCGGTATACAAGCGTTGCCTCCTCCTCTGCGGTGAGAACCTTTATCTTTATTCCGCAGTTGGCCTGAATTTCATCGAGGAAACTGCGCTGGTTTTTAGCCTTGCGCACTGCCTCTGTGGCAACGGTAATTATTCTGCTTACGCCGCTTGCATCGCAAAGTTTACGGAACATTTTAAGCGTTTTGATGGTCTCCGCTACCCTCTGGGGCTTTAAAAAGCCATCACGCTCCATGTCCTGGCCGAGGCGAACACTCTCTTTGAGTTCGTCCACCACCATGAAATAGCCTTCCTGAAAAAGGTTTACGATGACAAGCCTGGCTGAATTGGATCCTAAATCAATAATTCCTATCTTTTCCAAAACAAATCACTCCTAAACTCGATTAACCGCACGCATTGCCAGACGAGTATCATTGTTTTCTCATTGCACATGAGTACAGGTAATAAAATTAAACAAATTTTTTTGCGGACGGCTGATAACAAAGAAAAAACGCCGCAAGGAAATTTACGGCTTCAGCTGAATTGCACGCGATTTTTTTACATATTTACGCAATTTTCATACAGTCATCCAAGCTACGCAAATTATACCATACTACTTTATTTTTGTATAGATTTTTTTAACAAATTTATGCAAGTTGCACATAATAAAAATGACAAAAAACATCGTTTGAACGCAACGGTTAAAAATTAACCTTAATTTTGCGTTAAACTGTTTCAATTTTTGTAAAATATCATCAGTACACAAACGATGCTTTAAGTCGCGGCAACGCCCGCGGCAAAACGGTTTGCCGCAAAAGGGCGCGTTATTTTAAATAAAAAATTTAAAGCCAATGTTCAGGCACAAAAAAATAATTTTTTTCTGATTGCAGATCGCCGCGCCGATAAACTATTTTTTCTCGCGTTGACATTAACTTATTTCCCGCTATCTGGCGCTAAATTTTTTACCGCCACACCTGTAAGCGGGCAGATAAAATCAGGCGCAATTTCTTTCA
>DVMA01000028.1 GCA_018715195.1 Candidatus Coproplasma excrementavium
CTGGCGACGAAAAGAATGCCGCAAAAGCCATTGCAGACAGCGTAGGCATAGACGATTTCATGTCGGACGTTATGCCCGAAGATAAGCTGCGCGCGGTCACAAATCTGCAGCAGGTAGGCGGATACGTTGCAATGGTGGGCGACGGCATAAACGATTCGCCCGCACTTAAACAGGCCGATGTAGGCATTGCGATAGGCAGCGGCACGGATGTAGCCATCGATTCGGCCGATGTTGTGCTCGTAAGCGAGGATATGCGCACGCTTGACGACATGTTTGAGCTCTCCAAGGCCACCGTGCGCAACATAAAGGAAAATCTTTTCTGGGCATTCATTTACAACGTTATAATGATTCCCGTTGCGGCGGGCGTATTTGCCTGGGCAAACTTTACATTCAATCCAATGATAGCCGCGGCCTGCATGTGTTTAAGCTCGCTTTTCGTTGTATTCAACGCACTCAGACTGCTGCGTTTCAGAAATAAAAGACGTAATAAATCCGTGGCTGAACCTGTAACACCTTCGGCCGCGTCAGATAAATCGGAGGACGGTTATATGAAAACGATAGTAAATATAGAAGGAATGTGCTGCGAACACTGCGCAAAGCGCGTGGAGAATGCTCTTTCAACGGTATCGGGCGTGGTGAGCGCAGACGTCAAACTCAAGAAAAATCTTGCGGTAATAAGAAGCCGCGAGCCCCTTTCAGAAGAGGATATCAAAAAGGTTGTTTCCGATGCGGGCTACACTGTAACTTCTGTTGAAGTAAAGTGACAAAGTTACGCACTTTGTGACAGTATATGCGTTAATCATACATTGACATATAAACATATGTCGCCTTATAATTATATCAAGGTAAAAGAGACCTTAAAAAGTATAAAAGAGGCGATTATATGCAGGCTGTTTGCGAACAGGACACAATGTTGTTGGACAGACGCACAAAAGAACTTATCACGGAGTATGTGCCCGAAGGCGACGTGCTGGAAGGTATTGTGTGCTTTTTTTCGGTATTTGCCGATGCTACGCGCGTGCGCATGCTCTCCGCGCTGGCCATATCCGAAATGTGCGTCACAGACCTTTCGCGCGTGCTGAACATAAACCAGACAACCGTTTCGCACCAGCTCAGACTGCTTAAAAATCTGGGCATTGTAAAGAGCGAACGGCACGGCAAAATTATCTTTTACAGTCTTGTAAACGATACGGTAAACGACGTCATGTTGAAGGGCGTAGAATTTTTAGGTTGCTGAAAAAAGCGCGGAGTAAAAACCCGCGTTTTTTTATGCGCCGAACAGCTTGTAATATTGCAAAAATATAAGCTTTTGTGTTATAATATAAAAAATAATTGTCGGTTGAAATTATATGGATGTAATAAAGGAAAAATTAAAACTTCTGCCGGATAATCCCGGGGTTTATATAATGCTGGATAAGTATTCCAACGTTATATACGTGGGCAAGGCCCGCATTCTGAAAAATCGCGTGCGCCAGTATTTTCATTCTTCGCCCAAACCCGACAAGGTTATGCGTATGGTGGAAAATATCGCCGATTTCAATTACATCATAACCAAGACGGAGCGCGATGCGCTTGCGCTTGAAAACAACCTGATAAAAAAATACAAACCCAAGTACAACATACTTTTAAAGGACGATAAAACATATCCCTATATAAAGGTTGACCTGCACGAACAGTACCCCGCATTTTACGTTACGCGCAAGGTAAAAAAAGACGGAGCGCGCTACTATGGCCCGTATATGGGCGGCGTAAGCTACAAAGACATTCTTGAAATACTTCAACTTACATTCAGAATAAGGCTGTGCCATACCGCCATAACGGATAAACCCAAAAGGGAGTGCCTTAACTTTCACATAGGCCGCTGTCTTGCTCCGTGTGCGCATAAATGCACGCGTGAAGAGTATGCCGCCTGCGTAAAAAAGGCCGTCAACTTTCTCGAAGGCAATTATAAGGACGGCGAGGCTGTACTCAAAGAAAAAATGCTCTCTGCCGCCGCGGGCGAAAATTTTGAACTTGCGCTTGACTACCGCAACAAGATAGAGATGCTCTCCAAGCTGGAGGCGCGCAGAATCACATCGCTCTCCAACTTCCTCGATGCTGATATAATTGCTTACACCACAAACAATCTGTATTCTGCCATAAACGTGCTGATAACAAGAAAGGGCGTAATGCAGGGCGGTACCAGCTACGCGCTTGAAGACGCACACTCATCGGACGCCGAGGCGCTTTCGCAGTTTATATCGCAATACTATGCGGACAGGCTGCCGCCCTCGGAAATAATTACCGAAAGCTGCCTTGAAGGCGAAAAGGAGCTTTTGGAAACCTTCTTTAAGGAGAAGTACGACAAGAGCGTAAAAATTACATTTGCTAAACAGGGCGTAAAGGCGCAGCTGCTGCAGATGGCGCAGGAAAATGCTAACGAATACCTTGCAAAGTCGATAGATAAAATCAAGCACAAGGACGATATGACGATAAATGCCTGCAAACGTCTGCAGGAGGTCTTAAAGCTGAAAAATTATCCGCGCCGAATGGAGTGTTACGATATATCAAACATAAGCGGCGTGGACAAAGTCGGCTCAATGGTTGTATTCATAGACGGCGAGGCCGACAGAAACAGCTATCGCAGATTCAGAATAAAGACAGTTGAGGGTGCAAACGACTTTGCGTCTTTGCAGGAAGTACTCACCCGCAGGCTGAAAAAACTCGGAACGGACGAGGAAGAGCGCTTTCCCAAGCCCGACCTTATCATAATCGATGGCGGCAAGGGACAACTTTCTGCGGTTGAAGAAATATTTAATCAGATGGGCATTTCGGGGATAGAGCTTATCTCGCTTGCAAAGCGGGAAGAGGAAGTATTCACGCTCACTTCCGAAGAGAGCATAAGAATTGACCACCGCGATTTTGCGCTTAAAATGTTGCAGAGAATAAGGGACGAGGCGCACAGATTCGCCATAACGTATTTTCGCAATCTTCATTCAAAGCGCAATCTTGAAAGCGTGCTTTCTGAAATAGAGGGCGTAGGCAAAAAGAAACGAATGGCCCTTATGGAGCGTTTCGGCACAATTGACAAAATAATGAATGCAGGCGAGGAGGAACTGGCCTCAACTGAAGGGATTGGTCCCGTGCTTGCAAAGAACATAAGGAAATATTTTGAAGAAAAATTATGAGTAAGGTAAAATGCGGTCTTATTGTTTCCGACTTTGACGGAACGCTTTTGTCCACAAAACAGACCATATCGGATAATGTCAAAAACGCCATAAACGAATATGTGGCCGCTGGCGGAATATTTGCCGTGTGCACGGGCAGAATGCTTGCGTCCATTCTCCCCAGGGTGCGTTCGCTCGGTTTAAAGGGACTCGTGGCCGCCTACCAGGGTACTGTGATAGCCGATATCGAAAGCGGTCGGCTCATAAGAAGCGGCGGCTTTACCGTAGACGAAGGCGTGGAGATCTGCCGCGTGCTTGAAGACCACGGCGAGGCAATAAATACCTATGCCGACGACGCCATGTATACCTCGCTTGCAGGCGACGATAAACTTCTCAGTGTATACGAAAACGTGACGGGCATAGAGGGCGTGCGCGTAAATGGCAAGATGTCTGAATTTGTAAAAGAACATTCGCTTAGCTGTCAGAAGATTGTCAGCGTTGTAATGCCCGATAAAAAACGTGCGCTGTACGATTATCTGGTGGAAAAATTCGGCGAAAGATTTGAAGTGACTTACAGCGCGGCCGTGCTTGTGGAGCTCTCGCCCAAGGGTGACGACAAGGGCGCGGCGCTTAAATACATTGCCGACTACTATAAAATTCCGCTTGAAAATACAGTTGCCGTCGGCGACAACCTCAACGATTTGCCCATGATAGAGGCAGCGGGAACGGGAGTTGCCGTTGCAAATGCGCTTGAAGAACTAAAAACCTATGCCGACGACGTCAGCCCCTCGTGCGACGACGACGGTATTGCCTTTGTTATAAGAAAATACGGACTTGCATAGTACTATGTGTGAAATACTTGCCCCTGCTGGCGATAAAAACAGCGCTCTTGCGGCCATAAACAGCGGAGCGGACGCAATATACCTCGGTCTGAAACAATTTTCTGCAAGGTCCTCCGCCGAAAACTTTGACGAGGAGCAGCTCAGAGAGATAATAAATTATGCAGCACTATTCGGCGTGAAAGTGCACGTTGCAATGAACACACTTGTAAAACAGAGCGAAGCGGAAAGCTTTATCTCTGCCGTAAAACGCGCGTGGGAGCTTGGCGCGGACGCCATTATAATGCAGGATATTTTTATCGGCAGAGCAATACACGAAATGTATCCCGAAATCGTGCTGCACCTTTCCACGCAGGCAGGCGTGTGCAATATATACGGCGCAAAACTTGCTAAAAAATTCGGATTTTCACGCGTGATTCTTGCGAGAGAGACGGCGTTTGAAGATATAAGACAAATTGCCTCCTTTATGGAAACGGAGGTGTTCGTTCAGGGTGCGCTTTGTACCTGTTTTTCGGGACAGTGCTATCTTTCTTCGTTTGCGGGCGGCAACTCGGGCAATCGTGGAAGATGCAAACAGCCCTGCCGCAAAATATATTCAATAGACAGAAAGGGCTTTGAAGAGCCCGCTTACCGCATTTCTCCATCCGATTTAAGCGTAGGTCAGGATATTTTAAAACTGATTGACGCGGGCGTATACTCCTTTAAAATAGAGGGCAGAATGCGCCGCCCCGAATATGTTGCCGCCGCAGTAGGGTATTACAGAAATATTATCGGCGGAAGAGATGGCGACCTTTCTGCACTCAAACGAACTTACAACCGCGGAAATTATACCAAGGGACTTGCTTTCGGTCAGGATAAATCGTTTCTTTCGCCCGCAGTTCAGGGACATATCGGCGAATATGTGGGGACGGTAAAGGTTGTAAACGGCAGATTTTTTGTAGAAAATTCCCGCAGATTTGTAAAGGGCGACGGCTTTAAAGTCCTCCGCTCGGGTAAAGAGGCGGGGGGCGGCGCATATGAAGGCGACGGCAAGGGCGGTTTCTACATCGGCTCTTCCGCAAGACTGAAAAACGGCGACAAGGTATTCGTCACCACCGACGTTGAGCTGAATTCCCGTCTTGTTTCGGGCAAAAGACTGCTCGGCGTGCGCATAGATGGCGAATTTGCAGAAGGCAGACTTCCCAAGGTAAAGATAAACGGATTTGAGTTTGAAGGAAAAGAGTCTCTTGCCGCGGCTGAAAACAGACCGCTTTCCGTGCAGGATATAGAAAATTGCTTTAAAAAGACGGATAAACTGCCTTTTGAAGTAAGTTTCGGCGAAATATGCACCGAGGGCAGACCTTACCTCGGCATGGGCGCGCTCAACGCGTTCAGAAGAGAGGCGTATGCCGCATTTGTCGGTCGGATAACATTCAAACAAAGAGAAAACTTTGAAGAGCAAATAAGCCTTCCCGCAGTTTCAGTTTCTGTAAACGATAAGCGCGCCGTAATCTGCGAAGATTTGCGCGGAGTTTCGGCAGATATAGGAATTTTAAAATTAAACAAGTTTGACGGCGATGTTTCCGCGTTGATTTCCGATTTTGACGGAGAAAAATTTATCTTTCTTCCGCCGTACCTTTCGGGAGCAGAAATTGAAAAGATAAAACCGCTTTTAAGCTTTTTCGACGGAATTTATTGTGACGGTTTTTATTCTATGGAGCTTGCTATGCAATGCGGAAAGAAGTTGTTTGCGGGTACGGGATTCAACGCCGCAAACACGTTTGCCGCCGAATATTTAAGCAATAACGCGCGTTGGTTCTGCATATCAAAGGAGCTTACATCGACAGAGGCAGAGCCTCTCTGCACGCAGAATTCCTTTGAACTTTGCGAGGGCGGTATCAAGGTAATGGATAT
Organism: Candidatus Coproplasma excrementavium; assembly: GCA_018715195.1. Taxonomy (GTDB): domain Bacteria; phylum Bacillota; class Clostridia; order Christensenellales; family Borkfalkiaceae; genus Coproplasma; species Coproplasma excrementavium. The sequence goes on from DVMA01000028.1 coordinate 5,879, forward strand.
TTTATATTGCCCTTTCGGCAGAAGCTGCGGCTCGTGCGATAAGCGCAGGGTCTATACTCTGACGGACGAGTCGGGCAGAAAATTTCCTTTAAGACGGTACGAAACATCACTCTGCCGCTTTGAACTATACAACTGCGCAAACCTCTTATCCGTGACAAGAAAAGTCGGTCGGCTTGCCGATTATACTCTTTTCAACGCGGCGCAGCTTTCCCAAATGCAGGACAGCGAAAGAAGGGGAGCGCTTGAACCCATCACAAAGGGACATTTTTCATCTCCCGTGCTCTGATGCGGGTTGTTTGCAGACAGATTTTTGCTTATTTGCATAAAATTAAAAAGGGCAAGTCTGCCCGCATAATTACATTTATATGAACGAAAAATTTTACGAAAAACTTGAACTGAATAAAGTCCTTTCGCAATGCGCGGGATATGCGGTGCTCGGTTCGGCAAAAAAGCTGATTGAAGAAAGCCTTCCAAGCGGAGAGCTCTCTGAAGTCCGCGAACGCCTTGACCGCACCCAGGAGGCTGAAAAACTGCTTTTTACGGCGGGTGTTTCGGGCGTGGAATATTTTGACGATGTTTCCGACCTTCTTTCACGTGCGGAAAAGGGCAGTACGCTCTCCTGCGGGGAGCTTATGCAGCTGAACGCGCTCAACCGCGCCGCGAGAATTGCCTTTACTTCGGTAAACGGCGTGGCTGACGAGGATATTAAACTGCTCAAGGCCGACTGTGCCAGACTCTACTACGACAGCAGACTTGAAGACGATGTTAACTTTGCCATTCTTTCGGACAGCGAAATCAACGACCACGCCAGCGAAAAACTGGCGGACATACGTTCAAGAATAAAATCGCTGAACGCCCGCATAAGGAGCAAACTTTCCGAATACATCACGGGTCCCACGGCGGCATACCTGCAGGATGCCTCCGTCACGATGCGAAACGACAGGTTTGTCATTCCCGTAAAGGCGGAATTCAAAAACAGAGTACGCGGCTTTGTGCACGACCGTTCTCAGACGGGCGCGACATTCTTTATAGAACCCGAATATGTGCTTGAAATGAACAATGAGCTTATCGCCCTCACGATAGACGAAAAAGAGGAAGTAGAGCGCATTTTAAAGAATTTCTCGGCAAGATTCGGTTCGCTCGCGGGCAAGCTGCGTACAGACAGCGAGGTACTCGCTTCGCTCGATGCGTGCTACGCGCGTGCGCAGTATGCCTATGCTGTAAAGGCAGTCAAGCCAGACGTAAACAAGCGCGGATATATAAATATAATCAAGGGCAGGCACCCCCTGATAGATAAGACAAAAATTGTGCCCGTAAGCATTGAACTCGGCTCGGACTATAATTTTCTGCTGCTGAGCGGCGCGAATACGGGCGGCAAGACGGTCACTTTAAAAATGACGGGATTGTTCTGCCTTATGGCGGAGTGCGGACTTTTCGTTCCCGCGGCTTCGGGTACGTGCGTAAGCGTGTTTGACAACGTTTTCTGCGACCTGGGCGACAGTCAGAGCATAGAGGAGAGCCTTTCAACGTTCTCCTCCCACATAAAGACCGTCATAGATATTGTCAACAATGTGACAAAGGACAGTCTTGTGCTTATAGACGAGCTGGGCGGAGGCACCAACCCCGACGAAGGTCAGGCGCTTGCCCGCGCCGTAGTTGAAAAACTGCTTTCAACCGGCTGTAAAGGCATTGTCACCACGCATTTTACCGCGTTAAAAGAATTTGCCTTCGGTGCAGAAGGAATAGAAAACGCCAGCATGGAGTTTGACTCGGCAACTCTCAAACCGCTTTATAGTATAAAAATAGGTATGCCAGGTTCAAGTAACGCACTTGCCATATGCAGACGAATGGGACTTGCCGAAGATGTGCTGGACAAGGCGGTATCCTATCTTTCGGAGGGCGGCCGTGCGTTTGAAAACATAGTGCGCAGCGCAGAGGACAGCAGAGTACAGGCCGAACAGCTGGTTGCCGAAAACAGCTCGCTCAAAAGAGAACTCGAACAAAAAATTGCCGAAGAGGATGAAAAGATAAAAGCTCTTGAAAAGGAGCGAGCAAAACTGTTCAATACGGCAAAGGCGGAGAGCCGCCGCATAATCAATGAGCGCGCCGCCGAAGCGGAAGAATTGCTTGCGGGCATAGAGGACATCTTCAAAAAGGAAGAAATTACCGAAAGCGACCTTATAAAGGCCCGCACGATGAAAAATAAAATAAAGGACGCCGCATTCAGGGAGGATGCCTCACCAGAACGCAGAACGCCCTATTCGCCCGCAACAAAGGATAACCTTCATTCGGGCGACAGAGTTTTTGTAAAACCTATGCAGACGGAGGGGCAGGTTGTGTCTTTTTCGCCCGTCAAAGGCGAGGCGGAGGTTGCGTGCGGGAGCATGAAACTGCGCTGCAAACTCGGCGATCTGCTTATAATAGGCAGCATGCCCGAGAAAAAGCCTGCCGACAACGTCCGTGTGGTCCGCAAAATTGCGCCATCCAAACCGATACTTGAAATTAACGTTCTGGGAATGACGGTAGAGGAGGCCTTGTATGAAGTCGACAACTTTATCGACAGGGCCGTGACCGATAACCTTGAAGAAATTAAAGTAATTCACGGCGTTGGCACGGGCAGACTTAAAAAAGCCATTGCCGAACACCTAAAGCGGCATAAAAATGTAGAAAGTTTCCGCCCCGGAAAGTACGGCGAGGGCGAAACGGGCGTAACGTTTATCAAACTCAAATAAAATATTAAGGCAATAATTTGCCCCGCAGCTAATATTATATAAATAGTATTTGCTGTTTCGGGGTAAACTGTTGAAGAACAAAATAATTGCCATTGTAACCAATCTTTTAATCTGCGCAATAATCATTGCCACGGCTGTAGTCGGCTTTTACGGCAGCAGCGCCGTAACCGTGTCTGACAGCGGCGAAAACGTGTACTACGGCTCGCACTCCGAAAGTGAAGTGAGCCTTATGTTCAACGTGTACCAGGGTACGGAGTACGTGTACAAAATTCTGGATACGCTTGACGAATACGGCGCAAAAGCCACCTTTTTCATAGGCGGCAGCTGGGCGGACGACAATGTCGATTGCGTGCGCGACATATTCTCCCGCGGGCACGAAATTGCCAGTCACGGCTATTTTCATAAGGACCATTCCGCGCTTTCGTATGACGAAAATGTTGCTGAAATTGAACCCAGCGTACGTCTGCTTGAAATGATTTGCGGCGACAAAGTAAAACTCTTCGCCCCGCCTTCGGGAGCTTTCGATGAATTTACCGTAAACGCTTGCGCAACCCTAGGATTAAAGGTTATAATGTGGAGCAAAGATACAATCGACTGGCGCGATAAGGACAGCGACCTTATATTTTCGCGCGCAACAAAAAATCTTCGCGGCGGCGACTTTGTGCTTATGCACCCCACGCAGGCAACTGTGTCGGCTCTGCCGCGCATACTAGGATACATAAGAAAATGCGGCCTTGCCGCCTGTACGGTTTCGCACAGTTTAGGAGAATAAATGGTACATTTCAAAACATTGAAAAACGGTATAAGACTGGTTGTAAAGCAGATGGAAGGGCTTATGTCTGTAAGCATGGGCGTGCTCGTGGGCACGGGCGCCTGCTTTGAATCTGATGCCGAGGACGGCATTTCGCACTTTATCGAACATATGATGTTCAAAGGCACGAAAAACAGAACTGCCTTTGCCATATCGGACGAAATGGACAGAATAGGCGCGCAGACCAATGCTTTCACGGGCAAGGACCTAACCTGCTACTATGCAAAGTCTACCACGGAAAATGCAGAAAAGGCCTTCGAAATTCTTGCAGATTTCTTTCTCAACAGCATCTTCCCCGAGGACGAAATGGTCCGCGAAAAGGGCGTAGTTATAGAGGAAATAAGCATGAACGAAGACACGCCCGACGATCTGTGTCTTGATATGCTCAGCGAGGCGTACTACGGCAATGAGGGGTACGGCAGAAACATTCTCGGTCCGCGCGCAAACGTAAACGGCTTTACCCGCGCCGACGTGGACAAGTATATGGAGGCACGCTACACAACCGACAACATAGTAATTTCCATGGCGGGAAATATTGATATCAATCTTGCAGAAGAGCTTGCCGAAAAATACTTCGGCGGGCTAAAAGCAACAAAGGCGGATGAAAGAAAGGTTGCCGTACATCTGCAGCACAAATCGGTCGTAAAATACAAGGATATAGAGCAGGTTCATTTTGCCGTGGCATTTCCTTCAGTAAAGCGGTACGACAGACTTTTCGATGCAACCGTTCTGATGAACTCCGTGCTCGGCGGCAGCATGAGCTCCAGGCTCTTCCAGACAGTGCGCGAAAAGCTCGGCCTTGCTTACACCGTTTATTCCTATACAACCGCTTATGCTGACAGCGGCATGCTGATTGTCTATGCCGGCGTAAATGCGGAGAATTATCAGAAATCTGTAGACGCCGTAAGAAAATGCATAGAGGACATAAAGAAAAAGGATATCACCAGGGAAGAGTTTATCCGCGGCAAGGAACAGCTTAAAGCTTCGTCCATATTTGCGCAGGAAAGTACAAGCTCGCAGATGCTTTTGTACGGAAAGGAACTGTTGTACAGCGGCAGACTTTACGACTTTGAAAAACGCATAGCCGAGGTGAACGCCGTAAGCATGGACGATATAAACGAGGCAATCGACTTTAACTTCAATTTAAACAGCGCGGCGGCCGCTGTTGTCGGAAAGTTGGATAAACCGCTTAATATTTGATGTTATGTCTGACGTAAAACACGGTTTCGGGCCTGTTTACGATAAAAACAGCCGAATTCTTATATTGGGAAGTTTCCCTTCAGTAAAGAGCCGTGAGGTCGAATTTTACTACGGAAACAGGCAAAACAGATTCTGGAAAACGGTTTGCGGTTTTTTCGGCGAATTAGTTCCTGAAAGCACGGAGGATAAGCGCAGCTTTCTCTCTCGCAGAAAAATTGCTCTCTGGGATATGGTCACCGAGTGCGAGATAGAGGGTTCAAGCGATTCTTCAATTAAAAATTTCAAAGTAGCGCGGCTTGAAGAAGTTCTTGGCAATGCCCCGATAGAGCTTATCATTCTCAACGGTGGCAAGGCGACTGAAATTTTCCGCAAGCACTATCCCGAAATTGCCATTCCCGTTATTTCATTGCCTTCCACAAGTCCCGCCAACACGCGCGACGCCACAGCCGTATGGCATTCTGCGCTGTCCTGCATATTCGACGACGACTGAATGCTTTTTCGCCATTTTTCCGACAACAAAAAAACAGTTATTGCGGCAATTGTTACGGCATTTTAATTGTGAAAATCGTTACATTCAGCAAAAACCTCTGCGCAAGAAATCTCTGCGTTGTACTGAAAATACTGCTTAACATGTAACGCGACTGAACAGAGTAATTTGACGTCTGCCTGGATATCGGAAGGCGAAAAACTTTTTATATGACTTACAATTCAAAAAATATACATTAAATTTATGCCGCATTCCAGTCTAACGACTTTTGCGGCAGATTTTTTACAGAGGCTGCTATGGTTACATACAATGAGTTGTTAAAGGAACTTGAAGGACTTTCAGAGAGAAAATTTGCAGACTTCCAAAGGCGCATAATCTGTGACGACGTCCTTGAAATAATGGGGGTACGCACTCCGACTTTAAGAAAACTTGCAAAAAAATACAAGAATTGCTACGGCGACTTTGAAAAATTTCCCGATAAGTTTTATGAAGTTGTATTTTTAAAGCTTGCAATTGCGGCAACATTGGACTTTAACAGTTTTTGCAAGAAATGCGAAAAATCAGTTCGGCTGATTACCGATTGGGCGCTGTGTGATAGTTTTGCGCCCGCCTGCATAAAAAAGCACAGGGACGAATTTGTGCCATACATAAAAAAATTTCTCTCCGCGGGCAAAGACTTTTACAGTCAGGGGGAGTATGCGCGGCGTTTTGCACTTACAACGCTTTTGCATTTTTATGTGGAAGATAAGTACTTCAATTTTATATTTGAATGTATTTCAGAATGTCGCCCTGATAAATATTATGTAATGATGGCGGCGGCATGGCTGCTTGCTGAGGTGCTGATTAAAGATTATAACAAAGGTTTCGAGTTTTTGAATAGTACTATGTGTGACATAAACATTAAATTAAAGGCCATTTCCAAGGCTTGTGACAGTTTTCGCGTAACTGACGAGCAGAAGACGCAACTTAAGGCCTTGCGCGCTGAACTTAAAAAATTACTGTAACATATCTTTTGAACCGACAACTGAAGGCTGAGATTTTATTTCAACCAGCAGGAGTAAATTATTTTTGCGGAATTAACATTCCATAACATCGGCTTTAAAATTGGCTTCGACAAAGCTTACTTGATTAAATAAGATAATTTTTTGCAAAAAGTATTGACTTAACAGCATTTTTTGATTAAAATAATCAAAGTAAAACCTGTTGCCACATAAAAACGGTGTCAGATTCCGAAATTGTCTGTACGCTCTTTTTTATGCAAACGGCTTAATAAATATGGAAAAAGTTTTACGGGACATTTAAATTATGACGATTATCGAACAGCTTACCGAGGAATTTCACCTCAGACCCGAACACGCAAACAACATTGTCAACCTTCTCGACGAAGGCAACACCATTCCGTTTATTGCACGTTACCGCAAGGAGATGACGGGCGCAATAGACGACCAGGTTTTAAGACAGTTTGTAGACAGGTACGAATACCTCACCAACCTTGAAAAACGCAAGGAAGAGGTGCGCAAGTCCATCACTGACCAGGGCAAGATGACCGATGAAATTGAAAAGGCCATCGAAGATTGCAAGACGCTTACGGAAATTGAGGATGTATACCGTCCCTACAAGCAGAAGAAAAAGACCAGAGCATCCGTTGCAATCGAACGCGGACTTCAGGGTCTTGCAGACTTCATTCTTGCCCAGGAGGGCGACCCCTATGCCGAAGCCGATAAATATATCGACGAAGAAAAGGGCGTACCCGACAGACAGTCGGCCATAAACGGAGCAAAGGACATAATAGCCGAAGCGATTTCCGACAATGCCGAGCTGAGGAAAAAGCTCAGAGAGCTGTTTGAAAACCACGGCGAACTTCAGTCCAAAATGGTCAACGACGACGGCAAGGGTACATATGCCATGTATGCCGACTATGCGGAGCTTGTTCCCGAGATTAAAAATCACCGCGTGCTTGCAGTAAACAGAGGCGAAAAGGAAGGTTGCCTTAAAGTTAAGCTTTACTTTAACCCCGATATGGCAAAGAGAGTGTGCGCGGCTAAATACATTCACACCAAGGGTGCGTGCGCTGACCTCATAAAGGAGGCCGCAGACGACGGCTATGACAGGCTTATAGAACCTTCCATAGAGCGCGAAGTCCGCACGCTTCTCACCGACCGTGCAGGCGAGCAGGCGATAAAGATGTTCGAAGTAAACCTTCGCCCGCTTCTTTTACAACCTCCAGTAAAGGGAAAAGTTGCGCTGGGACTTGACCCCGGTTACAGAATGGGCTGCAAGGTTGCAGTAGTGGACGAGACAGGGAAAGTGCTGGAAACTTCGGTAATCTATCCCGTTCCGCCCTTCAATAAGATAGAAGATGCCAAAAAGATAATCAAAAACTTTATAAATAAATATGGCGTGGACATTATCGCGATTGGTAACGGTACCGCCAGCAAAGAGACGGAAATCTTTGTTGCAGACCTTTTAAAGGAAGTTGACCGCGACGTAAGTTATATGGTAGTCAACGAGGCGGGCGCCAGCGTATATTCGGCAAGTCCGCTTGCCGCGGAGGAGTTCCCCGATTACGACCTCAACGTGCGCTCGGCAATATCCATTGCGCGCAGATTGCAGGACCCGCTTGCCGAACTCATAAAAATAGACCCCAAGTCGATAGGCGTAGGCCAGTATCAGCACGACGTTGACCAAAAGAGACTGGATACCGCGCTCGGCGGCGTGGTTGAAGACTGCGTGAACAGCGTTGGCGTTGACCTCAACACGGCAAGCGCGTCTCTGCTTGAACACGTTGCGGGACTCAATTCGGGCATAGCCAAAAATATTGTGGCTTACCGCGAAAGCAACGGCAAATTTACCAGCCGTTCGCAACTTCTCAACGTGAAGAGGCTCGGCGAAAAGGCCTACGAACAGTGCGCGGGTTTCCTGCGCATACCTGGCGGCGAAAACATACTCGATAATACCGCCGTTCATCCCGAATCATATAAAAAGGCTGAAAAACTTTTAAAACTTTTCGGTTACACCGAAGAGGACGTCAAAAACGGCGGTCTTGCCGAACTGCCCCAGAAAGTAAAGGCATTCGGCGAAAAGAAGGCGGCAGAGTATGCCGAACTTGACGTTGCCACCCTCAGAGACATCATAACCGAACTTCTCCGCCCAGGCAGAGACATCCGCGATTCACTTCCCGCACCCAAGCTCCGCAAGGACATCATGGGCATTGAAGATCTGCAGGTAGGAATGGTGGTCGACGGTACCGTTCGCAACGTAATCGACTTCGGCGCATTCGTGGATATAGGCGTACATCAGGACGGCCTCGTTCACATATCGGAGATAACCGACCGCTATATAAAACATCCTTCCGACGTGCTCAAAGTAGGTCAGCAGGTAAAGGCGGTGGTAATAAGCGTGGACGTAAAGAAACAGCGCATAGGCCTCTCGCTCAAACAGGTAAAAAAACAAACAAATTGACTTGACAATACGCAACACTTATTGTAAAATTTATTTGATAATAAAATACACGGAGGATACCGTTCATGTTAGAAGAAATTGCTAAAATGCTCGGCGAGCAGCTCGATGTTGATCCCGCTACAATCACGGCCGACACCGATATTATAAAAGATCTTGGGGCAGACTCTCTCGACGTAGTCGAACTTCTTATGGGCCTTGAAGAAAAGACCGGTAAGACCATTCCCGAAGATAAAGTAGCCGAAATCAAGACTGTGGGCGATATCGCCAAAGTGCTTGAAACGCTTTAATCGGTTGAATATTTAAGGCGATGCTTTTATGGCATCGCCTTTTATACTGCAAAGCAAAAGTATGCGCCCCGCAGGGCAGAGAATTCTGCCCCTCGGGGCGCATTTATTATAAAATGAAATTTGTATTGAAAAAAGCGGGCGTCAGACGATTATGTTTATCAGTCTGCGGGGAACAATGATAAATTTTCTTACCGTCTTGCCTTCGAGCAGGGGAGCGATTTCCGCATTTTCCTTTACCAGTTTTTCTATCTCCGCATTGGGCATGTCGACGGGGATATTTATCTTGGCCTTGATTTTGCTGTTTATCTGAACTGCATATTCAAAGGTATCTTCGCCGCACTTGCTCTCGTCAAATTCGGGCCACTTTTCGTATGCTATGGTCTTGTCGTGACCAAACACTTTCTGCCAGATTTCTTCCGTGATGAAGGGAATGACAGGGTTGATGAGCTTTATGAAACCTTCGGCATAGGCCTTGGGGAAGGGTCTGCCTTCGGCCGTTTCCTTGTACACCGCGTTAATAAATACCATCATCTGCGATATGGCGGTATTTACTTTGAGCGTCATGTAGTCCTCGCCGACCTTTTTTACCGTCTGGTTGTAAATTTTGTCCAGGGCGGGGTTGGGTTTATCTTCTATGACGTTCATTTCAAAGTAAAGTCTGTAAATTCTGTCGATGAACTTCTTTATGCCCTCGATGTTGGAGGTATTCCAGGGCTTGGTGTCTGCAACGGGACCCATGAACATCTCATACATTCTGAGAACGTCGGCACCGTAATCGCGCACGACGTCGTTGGGATTTATGACGTTGCCCTTGGACTTGGACATCTTTTCGCCGTCCTCGCCGAGAATCATGCCCTGATGGAAGAGCTTTTTGAACGGCTCTTTGCAAGGTGAAAAGCCCTTGTCGAAGAGGAAATTTGTCCAGAACCTTGAATAGAGCAGATGTCCTACAAGGTGCTCCTTGCCGCCGCAGTAAAAGTCTACGGGCATCCAATGTTTGAGCAGTTCGTAGTCGGCAAACACTTTGTCGTTGTGAGGGTCGCAGTAGCGGAGGAAGTACCACGAAGAGCCTGCCGAACCGGGCATTGTAGCCGTTTCGCGCTTGCCCTTTACGCCGTCGACCGTAACGTTTACCCAATCGGTGGCGTTGTCGAGGGGCGCCTTGCCGCCGCGCGCCTTGTAGTCCTTCATAAGGGGAAGGGTGAGGGGCAGTTCGCTCTCCTTGAGGGCAACGTCCCTGCCGTCTTCAAGGTGAACTATGGGCACGGGTTCGCCCCAGTAACGCTGACGCGCAAATATCCATTCGCGCAGTTTGTAGGATACAGCTTTCTTGCCGCACTTGTGCTCTTCCAGCCAGGCGGCCATCTTATCTATCGCATCCTGCTTGTTGAGACCGTCGAGGAAACCTGAATTTATGTGAAGTCCGTCGCCCGTGTAGGCCTCTTTTTGAATGTCGCCGCCCTCGAGTACCTGAATTATGGGCAGGTTGAATTTTTTGGCAAATTCATAGTCGCGGGTGTCGTGTGCGGGCACGGCCATTATCGCGCCCGTACCGTAGGAGGTGAGCACGTAATCGCTTATATAAATCGGGAGTTTTGCGCCATTGACGGGGTTTACCGCATACGCTCCCGTGAATACGCCAGTCTTTTCCTTGTTGAGCTCCGTTCTCTCCATCTCGGACTTGCTTGCGCAGGCCTTTTTGTACGCCTGAACTTCGTCGCGCTGTGCGGGAGTGGTAATCTCGTCAACAAGCGCATGTTCGGGCGCGAGCACGCAGTAGGTTGCGCCGTAAAGCGTGTCGCAGCGGGTGGTGAACACGGTGAACTTTTTATCCGTGCCGTCAACAGTGAAATCAACGTTTGCACCCACGGACTTGCCTATCCAGTTGCGCTGGGCAGTCTTGGAGGCCTCGGGCCAGTCAAGCTCGTCCAGGCCTTCGAGCAGACGTTCGGCATACTTGTTTATGTCTATGACCCACTGTTTCATATTCTTGCGGACTACTGGGAAACCGCCGCGCTCGCTCTTGCCGTCGATAATTTCGTCGTTGGCAAGCACCGTTCCCAGTTCTTCGCACCAGTTTACGGGCACGTCCGCATAGCGAGCAAGTCCCGCATTGAACAGCTGTATGAATATCCACTGCGTCCACTTGTAGTAGGAGGGGTCGCAGGTGGAAACCGTCTGGGTATAGTCATAGGAAAGACCGAGCATTTTGAGCTGGCTCGTGAACGTTTCAATATTTTTCTGCGTGAAGTCGGCGGGGTTGTTGCCCGTCTTGATGGCGTACTGTTCGGCAGGCAGACCGAATGAGTCAAAGCCGATGGGGTGCAGTACGTTATAGCCCTGCATTCTCTTCATGCGTGCGATTATGTCGGTGGCGGTATAGCCTTCGGGGTGGCCTACATGCAGACCTGCGCCCGAGGGGTAGGGGAACATATCCAGAATGTAGTACTTGGGTTTGGAAAAATCGTGCAGATCTGTATGGAAAGTGCCGTTTTTATCCCAGTATTCTATCCATTTCTTTTCAACTTCGCCAAAATTTGAGTAAGCCATATTTCTCACCTTAATTGTTATTTGTATCATTATACATAAAAGCGCGTGTTTTAGCAAATATTTTCGCGGAAGATAGTGCATTAAAGTTGTTGACAAACGGCGCAAAAAATTATAAGATATAACTGTCAGACGGGAAGACAAGTACCGTCCGCGCGCTTTACAGAGAACGGGACCTTAAGGCTGTGAGTTCCGCAGGCGGGCGGGTAGCGGGAAACCACTTCGCATAACCTTCTGCAACAAGTTTTATAAGCGGTCTTTACGACAATTAAGGTGGAACCGCGCAAAACATGATTTTTGCGTCCTTAAAACATACTCAGTGCAGTAAGTTTTAAGGGCGTTTATTTTTTATTCGGAAAAGTAATTCAGGAGATACAAACA
>DVMA01000029.1 GCA_018715195.1 Candidatus Coproplasma excrementavium
CGACCAGGCCAATAAAGAGCTTGGCGACGCGTCTGAAAGGGCGCAGAAAATGGTCGCCGATGCTCAGGCCGAATGCAAGGCTCTGAAAAAAGAGGCCATACTCGAAGCTAAGGAACAGGAACTTAAATTAAGAAACGACTTTGAACGCGAAAGCAAGGAAAAGAAAGCTGAACTTGCAAAACAGGAACAGCGCCTCACCCAGAGGGAGGATAACCTTGATAAAAGGGAAGATTCTTTAACCAAAAAGTCTGATGCTCTCGAAAAACAGAAAAATGACCTCGCGGCCAGAGAGCAGGAAATCAAAAAGACGCAGGATAAAATAAATCATCAGCACGAACTGATGGTTCAGGAACTCGAAAAGGTTGCCCAGCTCACAAAGGACGAGGCAAAGACTCTCCTCACCAACGAAATCCTCGACGAAACCCGTCACGATGTCGCCCTTCAGGTAAGAAACATCGAACAGACCGCCAAGGAAGAGGCCACCAACGAGGCAAAGAAGATTATAACGCTTGCAATACAGCGCTGTGCCGCCGACCATACGTCGGAAGTTACCGTTTCTACGGTATCCCTTCCCAGCGACGATATGAAGGCGAGAATAATAGGCAGGGAGGGCAGGAATATCCGCGCCCTTGAAAATGCCACTGGCATAGAGTTCATAATTGACGATACGCCTGAAGTTGTCATTCTTTCAGGCTTTGACCCCATCCGCAGGGAAGTTGCAAGGCTTGCCCTTGAAAAGCTCATTGCGGACGGCAGAATTCACCCCGCACGCATAGAGGAAACTGTTGAAAAGGTCAGAAAGGAGCTCGATAACGAGATAAAGCAGGCCGGCGAAAGCGCTATGTTCGAAGTCGGCATATTCGGACTTCATCCCGAACTTATCAAGCTCATAGGCAGGCTCAAATACAGAACCAGCTATGGCCAGAACGTATATCGCCATTCGATAGAAGTTGCCCTGCTTGCAGGGCTTATGGCGCAGGAACTCGGCCTTGACGTGAACTTCGCAAAGCGCGCAGGTCTGCTCCACGATATCGGCAAGGCTGTCGATCACGAGCAGGAGGGTACGCATATCCGCCTCGGCGCCGACCTTGCAAGAAAGTACAAGGAAAACGCCAATATCATAAATGCTATCGAAGCTCACCACGGCGATGTGGAGCCCAAGACGGTTGAGGCCGTACTTGTAGCCGCGGCAGATGCCATTTCAGGCGCAAGGCCCGGTGCAAGAAGGGAGACGGGTACTAACTACGTAAAACGTCTTGAAAAGCTTGAAGAGATTGCATCCAGCTTCAACGGAGTTGAAAAGAGCTATGCAATTCAGGCTGGCAGAGAAGTCCGCGTAATGGTCAAGCCCGAACAGATAGACGATGCTCAGGCGCTCTTCCTTGCAAAGGATATCGCCAAGAAAATCGAGTCCGAGCTGGAATATCCCGGACAGATAAAGGTAAACGTTATCCGCGAATTCAGAAGCGTGGAATATGCAAAATAAGTCTTACAAAAATAAGCCTTAGTGTAAAAAAGAAAGAGCGGAGGAGTTTTCTTCCGCTCTTTTAATTTGCAAAAATAATTACTGTATACATAGTGAAATAGCATTCAGTTTCTGTTTAAAAAAGTTTTTGCTTTAAAATTTAATTAAATCAGCACTTATCAGACTTTTAAATAAAAAATGCACCCCGCAAAAATTCTGCGGGGTGTTGTTTTTTTTTGATATTATTTTATGAAGAGATAAAAACTCAACGTAAAAATGGGAATATTCAGCGCAATTATGCAGGGTATTACAACCTTTGCGAGCACGTCTGTGGTGAGTGACCAGTTTACGTTTAAAATTACCGCAAACAGCAGTATTATGCAGATTACAAGCACCGTTATTATGCACGATGTGGTTATATATCTTAAACTTGTCGGCTTTCTTATATGACTGCCGTAGTGTGCGCCGAAGAGTATTCCGCATACAAGCACCGTTGCCATTCCCAGCGTAAGTATTACTATGGGGTACGCAACCGATACGGCAAGTTCCTGTCTGAACAGCATTGTGAGCGTAAATTCAAGCAAAATTATTACGCCGATAATGAGCGAGCATTTGAACAGCGTTGCGCCCTTGTTGTACGTGGCCTGCCGTGCACTGCCTGCGGCAAAGGCTTCGTCCGAAGTGCTTATTTTAAGACCGTCAGAAGCCGCCTTGCTGTTGGCGTCAAGATAATTGTATCTCGGCTGAGGCGATGGAATGGGCTCTGCCTGAACGGGCTGAGGCTGAGTTTCTGCGGACTGTTCCTGAATGTACTGCGGCTGATACTGCGGCTGCTGAACTTGTGGTTCCGTGCGTGCGGGCATAGGCGCAGGCTGAGTATTTTTAAGCGTATTGTCAAACAGCTTGTCTATAAGGTTCTTGTAGTCGCGCTCCTGCTCGGGACGCGAGTTGTAAATAAGTTTGCTTGTGTCTATGCTGTCGGCATACGGAGTTTCGTCCGATTGCTTTTTCTCGGTATCTTCTGAAATGAGTTTGAGGTAGTTCTCGTGAACTCTTCTGCGGGCTTCTTCCTCGGCGGAACGACCGAGCTGGGAAGTGTAGCTGTTGCGCGTATAGCTTGCGCCCTGCTCGTATCCTCGTTCATTTGCTGCGTATTCGTTGCTCTGATAGCGTTCAGCGCTTTCGGCGGGACGGGAGTAAGGTTCTGTGCTGCAGTAGCTCTCTGTCTGTTCATAGACGGTTGTCTGTGCGTTGCCCGCGTCAGCCGCAACCCTTTCATTGTAGCTTTCAACGTGCTGACTTTCGGCAGTTGCAACGCGCTCTTCCTGCAGTTTTTCTTCGCGCATGTAGGACTGGCTGTCGTTTTGTTCGGCTTTTTCCGTCTGTACAGCAGTCTGTGCAAGCTCGCTTTCACTGTTTTCAGCCTTAGCGGAATCGATTTCGCTGTCTGCAATGTTTTCGCCGTTTTCAGCTTTTACATCTTCCGTTTTTCCTTCGGCTGTATTTTCAGTTTCGGTAACGTAAGTGGAGCCGCTGTGGAATACGCTGTCGGAGTAAGATAGTTGCTTTTCCGTCTGCGATGAGCTGACAACCTCTTCCGATTTTTCTTCCGACTTTTCGTCGGCTTTTTCTTCGGAAATTGTTTTTTCGGGGTTGTCTATGTATACGGTATTCTCATCGCGCGTCACCGTATAGGTGCGTGCCTCGAGCATGGGAACGCCGTTTCTGTTTTCTGCAGAGTGCGAATCGTCTTCTTTTTCTTCCTCGCCCTCGCCGTGGACTACGGGCACGCGTGAGGTTGCCTGCTTGAGTATTTTAAAGTCGACGGGAGTGGGAGCGGGCTGGTTGAAATCAAAGTTGCGGTCAGAAATAAGATTATCTATTACCGTTCTTGAATATTCCCACTCGGCCTGGTTGTGCTCTGTAATTTCCCTGCCGCTGTCGGTAAGACGGAAATACTTTCTGCGTCCGCCTGCGGAAATTTCGTCACTTTTCCAGTAGGCCTGTATGTAGCCCTGGTTTTCCAGCCTCTTTAAGGCGCTGTAAAGTGTGGGCTGTTTCAGCGTGTACTGTCCGTGACTTTTTTCGTTTATTTCGTTTATTATTTCGTAGCCGTATTTGTCTCTGTCGTAAAGCGAGCGGAGGATGATTGTGTTGATGTGTCCTCTTATCAGGTCTGCGCTTATAGAATTTTTGGCTTCGAATTCTTCAGTATTTTCATCCATTGTTTTACTCCGGATATGGTATACTGAAATTATATCAAAATATGCAAAACATGTCAATAGTTTGGCCGTATTTATAGTACTATGTCTGATATAATTTACTGATTTTTGCGTATAAACGGCTGAAAACAGTTAATTTCTGCCTGTTTTTATGTTGTTTAAATATTAGACATTTTTTTTGCGCTGTGATATAATTTATTAAGAATTTTGTGAGGTGAAGGCCATGTACAAGAACATACGCGACTATCAGATAAGGTATACCGACGTTGATTTCAAGGACGAGCTTAAGCTTTCTTCGTTGCTGTCGGTACTGGAGGAATCTGCCTGCTATTCGGCGGATGAACTTGGGTTCGGCTATAAGGACATTGCTCCGCGCGGCATAGGTTTTATACTTGCAAACTGGTACGTTGAGATTTACAGACCGATAAAACTTGAAGAGAAACTTACCGTGCATACCTGGCCGTTGAAGCCTAAAAATACCATAGTTTTCCGTGAACTGGAAGTTTATTCGGGCGACGAAAAGGTTTGCGCCGCAACCACGCGTTGGTGCATGGTTGACCTTAAAACATTTTCCATTCTGCCCACAAGCGTAATTTTTGAGGGGGATACGAGGGAGTATAACGATTTCCGCGCCGTAGACTTCAATTCCTGGCGCCTTGCGCCCATGAAGGACGGCGAAAAGAAGTATGAAAAATTTGTCTCCCCGTCCGATTACGACCATTATTTTCACGTAAATAATACCAAGTATGCCGACATTTGCCTTGATGCGTTCAGCGTGGACGAACTGAAGGATAAGAGTCTTGAGTCCGTGCAGATAACTTATGTAAAGCAGTGCAAGTACGGCGAAAAACTGGAAGTGTACCGCTCGTCTGACGGTGAATATTATTATCTTGAAGGCAGGGTGGAAGGCGAGCCTCGCGTAAGATTCAAAGTTAAATTCAGAAATATCTGATTTTATGAGACCAGTGGCGGCAGTCTTTGGCGGTTTTGTCGTTAAAGATGTTGTATGTTGCAGAAAATATGAGCTGTATTTTTTTTCTGTTGACTTTAGGTAAGAAATGTCTAAATACGAATACAAACTGATAAAGAGCAGGCGAAAAACGTATTCCATAAAGGTTACTGCCGAAAATGAAATAATTGTGCGCGCTCCCGAAAATGCATCGGTCAGGGCTGTTGAAAATATCCTTGCCGAAAAGCGTCAGTGGATAGAGCGGGTTATGGCGTTTAACAGAAACAATATGCTCGCTGCCGACAGTGTAAAAAATTACCGCTCTGCATACGTAGGTGGCAAGCTTTTGCCTGTTATGGCAGACAGACGCAACTTTATTGATTCGGCGGGAGTGCATGTCACGGGAATGGCGGGATTCAGACAGGCTTATATAGGCAGCCTGGGCGAGAGTTTTATGACTGAATTCCGTGCGGTTGAAAGTGTGACTGGGCTTAAAAGCGCGTCGGCAGGGTTTCGTTCCTATAAGAGCATGTGGGGCTGTTGCGACGGCAACTGCAATATTGTATTTAACTTCAAACTTCTGATGTTGCCCGCGGCGATCAGACGGTATGTTATGGTGCACGAGCTTTGTCATACCGTGCACCACGACCATTCGGCGGCCTTCTGGGCGCTTGTCGAAAGGTTTTGTCCGGGAGCGAAAAAGCTGCGTGGTGAACTGAAAAAATACGTTTTTCTCGTAAAAATGTACTGATTTTATGAACTCAATGTTTAAGACCCGACATTGATTTTGCAATTCGTTTTAAAAGGCGGTACGCATAATGCGCACCGCCTTTTGCTTAAAATTATCGCAAATTGGGTACATTTTGCGCCGTTTTCTGTTTTGAAAATATTTGTACCGCATAAATATTCATAAATCAACTAATTATTGCATAAATTATGTATAAATATGCAAATAAATTTTAGAAATATTCAGAATCAAATGTTTAAACGCTTGACTTGAAGTAGCTTTTATTGTATAATTTCGACGATGAAGCAACAAGGCGGAATCAAATATCTATTTACAGGATTTAAAATATATGGAAAAGAAAATCAAGAAGGTAGTTCTGGCATATTCGGGCGGTCTGGATACGTCCATAATCATTCCCTGGCTCAAGGAAAATTATGATAACTGCGAAGTTATCGCGGTGTCCGGCGACGTAGGTCAGGAAACCGAACTCGACGGACTTGAGGAAAAAGCTCTCAAGACGGGTGCATCCAAGCTCTACATAGAGGATCTGCGCAAGGAATTCATAGAAGATTATATCTATCCCACGATGAAGGCAGGCGCCGTATATGAAGGCAAGTATCTGCTCGGCACTTCGTTTGCTCGTCCCGTAATCGCCAAGAGGATAGTTGAAATAGCCAAGAAGGAAGGCGCTGACGCTATCTGCCACGGCTGCACGGGCAAGGGCAACGACCAGGTACGTTTTGAACTTGCAATAAAGGCTTTTGCGCCCGAAATGAAGATAATCGCGCCCTGGCGCATATGGGATATAAAGAGCCGCGACGAGGAAATCGACTATGCCGAGGCGCACAATATTCCTCTTAAAATCAACCGCGAAACAAACTATTCCAAGGACAGGAACCTGTGGCATCTTTCCCACGAAGGTCTTGACCTTGAAGATCCTGCAAACGAACCGCAGTACGATAAAATTCTCGAGCTTGGCGTTTCTCCCTGGAAGGCGCCCGACAAGAGCACTTATATAACCATACATTTTGAAAAGGGTGTTCCTACGGCCATCGACGGCAAGGAGATGGACAGCGTTTCCCTTATAGAAAAGCTCAACAAAGTGGGCGGAGAGAACGGCGTAGGCATTATAGATATGGTTGAAAACCGTCTTGTCGGAATGAAGAGCCGCGGCGTATACGAAACTCCGGGCGGCACCATTTTATATGCCGCACACGAACTTCTGGAATCTGTGTGCCTTGACAAGGCAACTGCCCATTTCAAGCAGCACCTTGCCATAAAATATGGCGAAATGGTGTACGATGGTCAGTGGTTCACGCCCCTGCGCGAAGCCCTCGATGCGTTTGTTGACAAGACGCAGGAAAATGTATGCGGCGATGTAAAGCTGCGCATATACAAGGGCAACGTAATGAATGCGGGAATAACTTCTCCCAACTCGCTCTACAGCGAAGACATCGCAACTTTCGGCGAGGATCATTGCTACGACCAGACAGATTCTGCTGGCTTTATAAATCTTTTCGGACTGCCCATCAAAATAAAGGCTCTGCTTGACGAAAAGAATCTCAAATAACTTAAATAAAATTTGTGTACAAAGCGGCATTTTACGGGCCGCTTTGTACTGCATATGCCGTTTTTTCGGCTGAATTTTGAACGGTATGCCGCAGAGCGGCTAAAAGATAAAATGTTTAACGTATTTATTGACGGTCGCGAAGGCACGACCGGGTTGCAGATTTACGACAGACTTGCAAAGCGCGGCGATTGCAATATTCTGGTTCTGCCCGAAGATAAGCGCAAAGACGTTGCGGCGCGAAAGGAGTGCCTGAACGGTGCGGACATAAGTTTTTTATGCCTTCCCGATGCCGCCGCGAGAGAGGCGGTCTCCCTCATAGAAAATAAACACTCCCGCGTTATAGACGCGTCTACGGCGCACAGAACGGCGGAGGGCTGGGTTTACGGCCTTCCCGAACTTTCGGACGAGCGCCGCGAAAAGATTGCAAAGGCTGACCGCGTAGCCAATCCAGGGTGTCATGCAACGGGTTTCATAACGCTGGTTGCACCGCTCGTCAAGGCGGGCATTGCGGGAGCCGATTATCCCTTTGTTGCACACTCGGTAACGGGTTATTCGGGCGGCGGCAAAAAAATGATAGCGGAGTACGAAAATGAGAGCAGGGATAAAGCTCTCGATTCGCCCCGTCAGTACTCGCTTGCTCTTTCCCATAAACACATACCCGAAATGGTGAAGGAGTGCGCTCTTGCACATGCACCGATATTCAATCCCATCGTTGCAGATTTTTACTGCGGAATGTGCGTGACTGTGCCGCTTTATAAGAGTCTTTTGCTTAAAAAGTACGGCCCTGACGATATAAGAGAGTTCTTTGCAGAGTACTATGCGTCACATAATTTCCTGAAAGTGGCTAAAAAAGAGGAAAACCCTGTCTATCTTGCGGCAAACGAGCTGGCAGGTACGAATAATCTTAAAATTTATGTCAGCGGCAATGACGATATGATTCTGCTGTGCAGCGTGTTTGACAACCTTGGAAAGGGAGCTTCGGGTGCGGCAGTTCAGAATATGAACATAATGCTCGGGCTGGATGAAACTTTCTCGCTTGTCTGATGCCTATGGTAATGATGCCTGCGGTAAAAAGCATCGTGCATTTAAGGCTTTGGCTTTCGGTGCATATATCGTTTAGGATATAGACGTGTCCATGCATACTGTCACAGCCTTTTATGGCCCGAGATATAGCCCGAGATATAGTTTTAATTATTATATTAAAGTCGATTGACTGTAAGTAAAATTTGCGGTATAATCGTATAAAAGCTATTATTGTATACAATAGTTAAGGTAAATTTTTTCTGTATATGAAGTCATTGAAAGAAGTGAGCGGCGGTGTATGCGCTCCCGCAGGTTTTGTTGCGGGCGGTATTCACTGCGGAATAAGGAAGAATAAACAAAAGAAGGACTTTGCGCTGATTATGAGCAAAGTGCCTTGCGCCGCGGCAGGCGTATATACACAGAATCTTGTGAAGGGCGCGCCCGTTGTAGTCACAAAGCGAAACCTTTCTGACGGAGTGGCGCAGGCTATAATCTGCAACAGCGGCAACGCCAATACCTGCAACAAGGACGGCGAGACTGTGGCCGAAGAGATGTGCGGCCTTGTAACAAAGGTTTCGGGCATTACTGCGGAAAACGTAGTGGTTGCATCTACGGGCGTAATAGGACTTCCGCTCGACATTGCGCCGATGGCTGATGCCATTCAGCAGCTCTACGACAGTCTCGGAGACGACAGCCAGAGCGCGGCGGAGGCCATAATGACCACCGATACGGTGCCCAAGTCGGTTGCCGTGGAATTTGAGGCGGGCGGCAAGCTCTGCCATGTCGGCGCGATAGCCAAGGGCGTGGGCATGATATGTCCCAATATGGCTACAACGCTGATATTCATCACTTCCGATGTAAATATCTCTTCTAAGATGTTGCAGCGCGCTCTTTCTGAAGATGTAAAATCTTCTTTCAATATGGTCAGCATAGACGGCGACCAGTCGACCAACGATACCTGCTGCATACTTGCAAACGGCCTTGCGGGCAACGAAAAGATAACGCAGCCTTGCCCCGACTATGCGGCATTCAGGGCGGCGCTCCATCATTGCACGGTAAAGCTCTCCAAGATGATAGCAAGGGACGGCGAAGGCGCAACCAAGCTGATAGAGTGCAACGTCAGGGGAGCCAGGTCGGTAAAGATGGCCAGGGGAGTTGCCAAAGCAGTCATAAAGTCATCCCTTGTAAAGGCGGCAATGTTCGGTTCGGATGCCAACTGGGGCAGGGTGCTCTGTGCCATAGGCTATTCCGGCGAGCCTGTTGACGTGAATAAGATAGACGTGGAATTCCGCTCTGTAAAGGGAACACTTCCCGTATGCGAGAACGGCAGCGGCGTGCCCTTTGACGAGGACTTTGCAAAGCAGGTTCTCTCCCGCGACGAGGTCGAAATCAATGTTGGCCTCAAAATGGGAGCATACCGCGCATCGGCCTGGGGTTGCGACCTCACTTACGACTATGTAAAGATAAACGGCGACTACCGCACCTGATAGCTGCGCGGCCTTGCGCAATGATAAAATCTTCAGAGGGTTGTTCTGCGACTGAAACGGCAGATGGCACAGCAGAGCCTGCAAATAAAATTGCGGATGCTGTTACACTTGGCAAGCGTGGCGACAAGCTTTTAACTTAGTAAATCAAATCGCGTTTTTTGCGCATTTTCATAAATAAAAAACGCCGTTTGCGTGCATTTTTGCGGCTGCGGCGGACGGATACACAGCCAATGGATAAACAGGAACAGGCGGAGTTTCTCATCGAGGCTCTGCCATACATCAAAAAATACTACAACAAGGTTATAGTCATAAAATATGGCGGCAGCGCGATGACGGACTCCAAACTCAAATCGTCCGTCATGAATGACGTATCCGTTCTCAGCGCGCTGGGCATAAAGGTCGTGCTCGTTCACGGCGGCGGACCTGAAATTTCCGATATCTCCAAGCGCATGGGAATTGTTCCCCGCTTTGTGAACGGACTTCGCTATACCGATGCCGAAACTGCAGAAATTGCGCGCATGGCTCTTGCGGGCAAGGTGAACAAGTCGCTTGTCGACCTTCTTGAATCGGCAGGTTGCAAGGCTGTGGGTCTCTGCGGCGAGGACGGGCATATGCTCGCCTGCGAAAAGATGTCCGACGAGCTCGGCTTTGTAGGCAGAATAGTCAACGTTGATTCCAGAATAATAAAGGATATGTTAAGCCTCGGCTACGTACCCGTAATTTCGCCGATAGGTTTCGATGCCGAGGGCAATATATACAACGTCAACGCAGACACGGCGGCCGCGGCGATAGCGGGCGCGATAGGGGCGGAAAGTCTTATTCTCATGACCGACATAAAGGGACTGCTTGAAAATAAGGACAACCCCGAAAGTCTCATCAAAAAGGTATACGTATCCGATATTCCCGCGCTTGTAAAGCTCGGCATAATATCTGGCGGAATGATACCTAAAATTGAATGCTGCAAGGAAGCCATCCGCCGCGGAGTGAACAAGGTGTTCATAACCGACGGTAGGGTTTACCATTCCATTCTTGTGGAGATACTTTCCGAAGAAGGCAGCGGCACCATGTTTTACAGTTGACTGATTTATTGCTTTAAATCAGTCTTTATTTTAGTAATCAGCATAACTTTTCGGAGAAAAAATGGACGGAAAGAATATAATAGAAGAAGATAAACAGTATATAGCGGGTACATACGCGCGTTTTCCCGTTGCGTTCAGGGACGGCAAGGGCTGCAGGCTGTATGATTACGACGGCAAGGAGTACATAGACTGCGGCAGCGGCATTGCCGTAAATGTGTTCGGCGTGAACGATGAAAAGTGGAAGAAGGCGGTAACCGACCAGCTCAACTGCATACAGCACACCAGCAATCTGTTCTATACGGAGCCGCAGGCGCGTCTTGCAAAGATGCTCTGCGAGAGGACGGGCGCGAAGAAGGTATTTTTCGGCAACAGCGGCGCGGAGGCCAACGAGTGTGCCATAAAGGCGGCGCGCAAGTACGGCGAAACGCACTACGGCCCTGAGAGAAAGCAGATAATAACGCTCAAAGATTCCTTCCACGGCAGAACGCTTGCCACGCTTGCCGCAACGGGTCAGGATAATTTTCACAGATATTTCGGGCCTTTCCCCGAGGGGTTCAGCTATGCAGACCCCACTATAGAGGGCGTAAAAAAGTGCATGACTGAAAATACCTGCGCGGTAATGATAGAGTGCATTCAGGGCGAAAGCGGCGTGAACGTGCTGGACGGAGAGTTTGTGCGCGGACTGGAAAAACTATGCCGCGAGCGCGACATTCTCTTGATTTGCGACGAGGTGCAGACGGGCAACGGAAGAACGGGCTATCTGTATTCTTATATGGCATACGGCATACAGCCAGACATAGTGACTACCGCAAAGGGACTGGGCGGCGGACTTCCGATAGGCGCATGCATGCTGTTTGAAAAGTGTGCGGACGTGTTCGGCTACGGCGACCACGGTTCTACGTTCGGCGGCAATCCCGTGGTGTGCGCGGGTGCCTGCAGCATACTTGAAAGACTGGATGACAAGCTGCTTGAAAGCGTGCGCGAAAAGGGTGCGTATTTCAAAGAACAGCTTTCAAAAATAAAGGGGGTAAAGTCCGTTACTGGTGCGGGTCTCATGATAGGCATCGAAACGGATAAACCTGCGGCGGAAATAGCGGCCGAGTGCGTAAAGAGGGGACTGCTCGTTCTCACCGCACACTCAAAGGTACGCCTTCTGCCCGCGCTAACGATAAGCAAAGAGGAAGCAGACTTTGCTGTCAGAATTCTGAATGAGGTTATAAGCCGATGAAACATTTACTCAAACTTGGCGATCTTTCGCGGGAAGAAATTCTTTCCATACTCAATCTTGCCGACCAGCTCAAATTCGAAAGGGCAAACGGCATACAAAAAGACTATCTCAAGGGCAAAAAACTGGGAATGATTTTCCAGAAGTCGTCCACCCGCACGAGGGTATCCTTTGAAGCGGGCATGTACGAACTGGGCGGCTACGCTCTGTTTTTATCCAGCCACGACCTGCAGATAGGCAGGGGCGAGCCCGTGCAGGATACAGCCCGCGTGCTTTCGCGCTATCTGGACGGACTTATGATACGCACCTTTGCGCAGCAGGAAGTGGAGGACTTTGCAAAGTACGGTTCCATACCCGTAATAAACGGACTTACCGACTACTGCCATCCCTGCCAGGTGCTTGCCGACCTTATGACCATAAGGGAATTCAAGGGCACGTTCAAGGGACTTAAAATGGCCTTTATCGGCGACGGCAACAATATGGCAAACAGCCTTATCGTCGGCGCGGTAAAGACGGGAATGAACATCGCCGTTGCCTGCCCCGAAGGTTACGACCCCGATGCCGAACTTGTAAAGTGGGGCACCGAGAGCGGACTGCTCACCGTAACCAGGAGCGTGGAAGAGGCAATGGAGGGTGCAGACGTGCTGTACACCGACGTGTGGGCTTCCATGGGTCAGGAGAGCGAGAAGAAGGCGCGCGAGGCCGTGTTCAAGGGCTATCAGATAAACGAAAAGAACATAAAGGGCGCAAAGGACGACGTTATGGTAATGCACTGTCTGCCTGCTCACCGCGGCGAAGAGATTACCAACGAAGTTTTCGAAGCCCACGCAAACGAGATTTTTGAAGAAGCTGAAAACAGATTGCACGCGCAGAAGGCCGTAATGGTCAAACTGATGCGTTGAAAATATATTTCTTTGCATTAAATCTGTAAAATTCAGTTGCGGCCGCGGCCGTAATTATATATAATATCATGAGGCAAGCGTTGCGCGCTGATAATGCGCACCGCGATTGCCGCACGCATAGAGAAAAATTCCGGCAAAAATACATAAAACTTCAGAAAGGGAAGCATAGATGAAAAACAGTAAAGTATATTTGACGCTTGCAAACGGCAGACAATTTACGGGTTACTCCTTCGGCGCACAGAAGGAAGTCGTGGGCGAACTCGTATTTACCACCGGCATGACGGGCTACATCGAAACCCTGACCGACCCCAGCTACTACGGCCAGATTGTCACCCAGACGTTCCCTCTTATCGGCAACTACGGTATGATTACCCCCGATATGGAGAGCAAAAAGCCCTGGGTTACGGCCTACATCGTAAGGGAAAAGTGCGATAAGCCCTCCAACTTCAGGTGCGAGGGTACTATCGACGAGTTCCTCAAAGCGCACGATATCCCCGGCATTTACGGTCTGGACACGCGCGAACTCACCAAAATAGTGAGGGAAGCGGGCGTTATGAACGCGGCCATCACCAGAAAGCCGATAAAGGATCTGTCCGAGGTCAGCGCTTACACCATAAAGGACGCCGTAATGTCAGTCACCTGCGAAGAGGTGGAATACAGCGGCAATCCCGACGGCATAAGGGTAGCGGTGTGGGATTTCGGCGCAAAGCGCAACATCTCGCGCGAGCTGGTAAAGCGCGGCTGCTATTGCATGAAGGTGCCTTCCTTCTATACGGCCGAACAGATTCTTGCGCTTGAGCCCCAGGGCCTCATGCTCACGAACGGCCCCGGCGACCCCTCTGAAAATTCTGAAATAATTTCCAACATACGCAAACTTGCCGGAAAACTTCCCATATTCGGCATTTGCCTCGGACATCAGCTGTTCGCCCTTGCAATGGGCGGCAGAACTGCCAAGATGAAGTACGGCCACAGAGGTTCCAACCAGCCCGTAAAAAATCTGGATACGGGCAGGGTATACATCTCCAGCCAGAACCACGGCTACGAGGTTATATCTTCCAGCGTGGAGGGCGGCAAGCTCAGCTTCATAAACGCCAACGACGGCACCTGCGAAGGGTTTGAATATCCCGAACTCAACGCCTACACCGTGCAGTTCCACCCCGAAGCCTGCGGCGGTCCCATGGACTGCTCGTTCCTCTTCGATAAATTCATACTCAACATAAAGGAGGGCAGGTATCATGCCTAAGAGAGCGGACATAAAAAAGGTACTCGTTATAGGTTCTGGTCCCATTGTCATAGGACAGGCTGCCGAATTCGACTATGCGGGCGCGCAGGCGTGCCGCGTGCTCAAGGATGCAGGCCTGGATGTAGTTCTTTGCAACTCCAACCCCGCAACCATAATGACCGATAAGGCGCTCGCAGACGAAATATACCTCGAGCCCCTCACCATAGATACATTAAAGAGAATTATAATCAAGGAAAGACCCGACAGTCTGCTTGCCTCCCTCGGCGGTCAGACGGGTCTTACGCTCGGCTGCAAGCTCGCGAAAGAGGGCTTTCTGGACGAGTGGGGCGTAAAGCTCATAGGCGTAAACCTCAGCGCGATAGACAGGGCGGAGGACAGAGAACTTTTCAAGGAGACGATGCAGAAGATACATCAGCCCGTAGTTCCCTCCGACATAGCTTATACCGTTGACGAATGCCTTGAAGTTGCCAAAAAGATAGGCGGCTATCCTGTCATAGTTCGTCCCGCATATACGCTCGGCGGTGCGGGCGGCGGCGTTGCCCACGATGAGGAAGAGCTTAAAATTATAGCTCACAACGGTCTTATGCTCTCTCCCATAACGCAGGTGCTCATTGAAAAGTACATCGGCGGCTGGAAGGAGATAGAGTTCGAAGTTCTGCGCGACGGTGCTGGCAACGTGCTCACCGTCTGCTCGATGGAAAACTTCGACCCCGTAGGCATACACACGGGCGACTCCATAGTCATTGCTCCCGCGGTTACGCTTTCCGATAAGGAATATCAGATGCTGCGTACCGCCTCGCTCGACATAATAACAGAGCTCGGCATAGAGGGCGGCTGCAACTGCCAGTTCGCGCTCAATCCCGACTCCTTTGAATACTCCGTAATAGAAGTAAACCCCAGGGTTTCGCGCTCCTCGGCGCTCGCATCCAAGGCGACGGGCTATCCCATTGCAAAGGTTGCCACCAAGATTGCCCTCGGCTATACCCTGGACGAAATAAAGAACGACGTCACCGGCAAGACCTACGCCTGCTTCGAGCCCACGCTCGACTACGTAGTCGTAAAGCTGCCCAAGTGGCCGTTCGATAAATTCCTGTATGCAAAGCGTACATTGGGCACCAGAATGAAGGCCACGGGCGAAGTTATGGCAATAGGCACGGGCTTCGAAATGGCTATAATGAAGGCAGTCCGCGGCGCAGAAATTTCCCTCGGCACGCTCAACATGCCCAAGATGATGGAGCTTTCGGACGAAGAAATTCATTCAAAGCTGCACGAGCTCACCGATGAAAGGCTGTTCGTGGTGTTCAGCGCAATAAAGCGCGGCATCACCATAGACGAAATTCACAGCATAACCAAGATAGATAAGTGGTTCCTTGAAAAGCTCAAAAACCTCGCCGACTTTGAGGAAGAGATAAAGGGCAAGCCCATCACCCGCCAGCAGTACATGCACGGCAAGCGCATGGGTTATCCCGATAAGGAACTTGAAAAGATATCGGGCAACAAACTTCCCATGCACCGCGACGCCGTATTCA
This sequence comes from Candidatus Coproplasma excrementavium, assembly GCA_018715195.1. Lineage (GTDB taxonomy): Bacteria > Bacillota > Clostridia > Christensenellales > Borkfalkiaceae > Coproplasma > Coproplasma excrementavium. The sequence continues at coordinate 15,422 of DVMA01000029.1, forward strand.
AGATGGTTGATACCTGCGGCGCAGAGTTTGCGGCACAGACGCCTTATTTCTATTCAACCTACGACGAACCCGAACACGACGAGGCAAAACCCTTCGTAAAGCGCAGCAAAAAGCGCAGAATAGTCGTTATCGGCTCGGGTCCCATAAGAATAGGTCAGGGCATAGAGTTCGACTATTCCTCCGTACACTGCGTATGGACGCTCAAAGAACTCGGCTATGAAGTTATCATAATCAACAATAACCCCGAAACGGTTTCCACCGACTTCGATACGGCTGACAGACTGTACTTTGAATCGCTCACGCCCGAAGACGTGCAGAGCGTTATAGACGTGGAAAAACCCTACGGCGTAGTAATAACTTTCGGCGGCCAGACGGCAATCAAGCTGTGCAGCTACCTCGATAAAAAAGGTATCCGCATACTCGGCACCCCTGCCGACAGTGTGGACCTTGCAGAGGACAGGGAGAGGTTCGACGAACTTCTCGAACAGTTCTCAATCGCCCGCCCGAAGGGTCTTTCGGTAATGACCAAGGAAGAGGCCATAAAGGCGGCCGAACAGCTCGGCTATCCCGTGCTGCTGCGTCCTTCGTACGTAATCGGCGGTCAGAATATGACCATTGCCTTCACGCAGAACGATATCGAAAGATACATGGACGTAATACTCTCGCAGAAGATTGAAAACCCCGTTCTCTGCGATAAGTACCTCATGGGTACCGAACTTGAAGTTGACGCCATTTCCGACGGAGTGGACGTGCTCATACCGGGCATAATGCAGCATATAGAGCGCGCGGGCGTTCACAGCGGCGACTCTATCGCGGTATATCCTCCCTACAATCTGAGCGATGCAATGCTCAAAAAAGTAGTGGACGTATCCATGAAGCTGGCCATTTCCCTCAAAACGAAGGGTCTTATAAATATCCAGTACGTAGTTTACCAGAACGAACTTTACGTAATAGAGGTAAACCCCAGGGCGTCGCGTACCATACCTTACATTTCCAAGGTTACGGGCGTGCCCATGGTAGAGCTTGCCACAAAGATTCTTGTGGGAGCAAAGCTGAAGCGCCTCGGCTACGGCACGGGACTCTATCCCAACTCGCCGTATGTGGCCGTAAAGGTGCCCGTGTTCTCGTTTGAAAAACTCAACGACGTAAACTCCCAGCTCGGTCCCGAAATGAAGTCGACTGGCGAAGTGCTCGGCATCGGCAAGACGATAGAGGAGGCGCTCTTCAAGGGTCTTGTTTCCGCGGGATTCAATATGAAACATCCCACCAAGCAGCACCCTTCCGGCATATACTTCACCGTAAACGACCAGGATAAATACGAAATAGTAAACATCGTCAAAAAGTTTGCCGACCTCGGCCTTACATTCTATGCAACCAAGGGCACGGCGAATGTAATACGCAGCCTCGGCATTGAATGCACGGAAGTTGCCCGTCTTTCCACCAATGACGATATCTTCAAGCTGATGGATGCAGGCAAGATTGACTACGTTGTATATACCGGTAAGACGGATATGGAGTCGATAAGCAGCTACATTTCGCTCCATCACCACGCAATACTGCTCGGCATAACGGTGCTCACCTCGCTCGATACTACGAACGCGCTTGCCGACTGCATCGCGGGCAGATACACCCAGTTCAATACCGAACTTGTGGATATCAACCACCTGCGCAGGGAAAAACTCAAGCTCAGTTTCTGCAAAATGCAGAGCTGCGGCAACGATTACATCTTCTTCAACAACTTCGATAACAAGATTACCTGCCCCGAATCGCTGGCTATCAACTTCTCGGACAGACACTACGGAATCGGCAGCGACGGCATTGTAATGATTGAAAAATCTGACATTGCCGACTGCAAGATGCGCGTGTTCAACCGTGACGGCAGCGACGGCGGTCTTGCGGCAAACCCCTTAAGGTGCGTTGCAAGGTACGTATTCGATAAGCACATCGTAAATTCCGATAAGGTTACTGTGGAAACCTGCGGCAGCGTTAAGGAGCTGGAGGTAGTATCCTTCAACGGAGTTGCAAGCTCTGTTTCCGTAAATCTCGGCAAGGCTTCGTTCGACCCCGCGCTTGTTCCCGTAAATTCTGAAAAGGAACTTATCTGCGCAAACATAAATCTCGGCGGAAAAGATTATGCCGTAACGGCAGTCAATGTCGGCAACAGCCACTGCGTGGTATTCTGCGACAAGGTGGACGATGTCGATATGGACGCTCTCGGCCAGGCAGTCATGGCATCTGGTCTGTTCCCTTCGCTTTCATATGTTGAGTGCGTAAGAATAGTAAACGACCTCGCCGTAAAGGTTCGCGTGTGGGATAAGATAAACGGAGAGACTATGGCCTGCGGTACGGCGGCGGCAGCGGTAGCGGCGGCAGCCATAAAGATGGGCAGCTGCGCAAAGGATAAAGTTATCACCATCAAGCTCCGCGGCGGCGACTTGTTTGTAAAGTGCCTTGAAAACGGCGACCTCATTCTCGATGGCAGCGTAAAGCAGTCCTTCGAAGGCGTAATTGAAATATAATGATTTACTTTGACAATGCGGCGACAACCAGGCCGGATGAAGAATGTCTTTCGGCCGCCGCAAAATATCTTACAGATAAATTTTATAATCCTTCCGCGCTCTACGCGGAAGGATATAATTTGCACGTCGAACTTGCACAGTCGCGCGTAAATATCCTTTCGCACATCGCCGACCCCGACGATTATTCAATGATAATAACCTCCTGCGGTACTGAGGCCGATAATCAGGCCATATTCTGCGGCGGCAGGCGTGGCAATATTGTCACCACCATGGGCGAGCACGCTGCAATTTTTGCAAGCGCGCAGGAGGCAGGCAGAAGAGGAGTCGAGGCACGCTTTGCTTCTTTAAATGAGGACGGCAGCGTCAACGTTGAAAATCTGCTTTCGCTCGTGGACGAAAAGACGTCGCTTGTCTCGGTTATTCACGTAAATAATGAAACGGGTGCAATAAACGATATCAACGCCATTGCCGCAAAGGTCAAGGCGAAGAATGCTCACACTCTGTTTCATTCGGACGGCGTTCAGGCATTCGGAAAAATTCCTTTCCGCCTCGGCGCAAATGTGGATATGTATTCTCTCAGCGCACATAAAATAGGTGCGTTGAAGGGAACGGGTGCGCTTATAAAAAAGAAAAAGCTGCAAATCAATCCCTATATCTGGGGTGGCGGTCAGGAAGGCGGACTTCGCAGCGGTACCGAAAACGTGTTCGGCATAAAAATGCTTGAGTTTGCCTCGGAAAAGGCCTATAAGGACATAAGGCGCAGAGCAGAAAATATTTCTGCAATACGTGAAAGACTGTGGAGTCTGCTTGATAAAAATCTTTTCTCAAGAATTTCTCCCGAAAACGGTTCGCCGTATATTTTATGTGTTGCAGCAGCGGGTGTGCGCGGAGAAACAATACTTCATATGTGTGAAGACGAAGGCCTTATCATAGGCACGGGTTCGGCATGCTCTTCCAATGCGGCTAAAAAACATTCCAGAGTAATGCAGGCCTGCGGCGTAGGAACAGACCTTATCGACGGCGTTTTAAGGCTGAGTTTCTGCGCATCGACAACTGTCGGTGAGGCAGAAAGGGCGGCCGCAATACTCAATGAAACAGTACAAAAGGATAAAGACCTTACAAAATAACTTTGTTATATGGAAAAAGTAGTTATTATCCGTTATTCGGAAATACATTTAAAGGGTAAAAACCGCGGCTATTTTGAGCGCATTTTTGCCGCCAATATGGAAAAGGCTCTCAAGGGTATCCGCCACGAGATAAGAAGGCGCAGCGGTCGTTATCTGGTTGAAAATTTTGAAGAGGGCGACGAGGAAAGAATTGTAAAAAGACTTTCCAAAGTTTTCGGCATACATTCGCTCAGCATAGGCCTCAAAGTGCCCTCCGATATGAACGAAATTTTTGCCGCAGCTATGCAGGTAAGCGACGAAAGCGGTACTTTCAAGGTAGAAACGCACCGTGCGGATAAGAGATTTTACCTCACATCTCCGCAGATAAGCGCAGAGATAGGCGGCAGACTGCTAGATAAAAATAAAAATCTTAAAGTTGACGTGCACGAACCTGAATTTATCATAAATATCGACGTGCGCGAAGACGGCAGTACGCTTGTGTTCAATAAATTTATAAAGTGTGCTGACGGTATGCCGGTAGGTACGGCAGGTCGCGGTCTGTTGCTTCTTTCAGGTGGAATAGACAGTCCGGTTGCAGGTCATATGATTGCAAAGCGAGGAATGAAGATCGATTGCCTGCATTTTCACAGCTATCCGTATACCAACATGCAGGCGCGCCAGAAGGTTATGGACCTTGCAAAAATTCTTTCAGAATATACCTGCGGCATAAAAGTTACCGTAATTTCCGTAAAGCATATTCAGGAAGAGATACATAAAAATTGTAACGGGGCTTATATGGTAACGCTTTTGCGCCGTTTTATGATGCGCCTTGCAGAACGTCTTGCCATAAAAGATGGCGACCAGTGCATTATAACGGGTGAAAGCCTTGGCCAGGTTGCCAGTCAGACGATAGAGGGTATGACATCTTCCAACAGCGTAATAGAAAAATTGCCTGTTCTGCGTCCGCTCTGCGGGTTTGATAAGAATGAAATTATAGAGCGCAGTCGCAATATCGGTGCATATGATGTTTCAATCCGTCCCTATGAAGATTGCTGTACTGTATTTTTACCCGACTATCCAATAATAAAACCCAAACTTGAAGATGTGCTTGCCGAAGAGGCTAAACTTGACGTGCAGGGACTGCTTGATGAAGCCTTTGCAACAATCGAAGTTACTGAATTCTGATAAATTTTTTAATAAATTACAATAAAACAAAACTATTTTATTGTATTAAATAAAATAATAAACATAAAAACAGGTTTGAAATATTTAAAAACAAATTATTAAGTTTTTAAATAAATATTAAAAATAGTATAAAAGCGGTGTGTTTTATCACATCGCTTTTTTGCTGTTTCACGGTAATTTTCTGTAATTTTATAGGGCGCAAAGATATAAATGTTTCACGCGAAACTTTTGTTTGCTTAAATGTCTAAATTACATATAAAAAAGTGCTTACTACCGATATTTTATACTGAATTAAAAAAATCTGCAAAGTAAAAAAATTTTTATTCTGGCTCAGAGGATTTAAATGTGTTTATATAATGTCATTACGGGAGGAGAGGTTACAGAAAATTTATTGTGGCATGGGGTGTGGCATACTGGATTGTTATTGTCAAAATAAAATATAGTTCATAAACTGTTTTAAAAATCATGTTAAAACATTATTTAAAACAGAATAAATCTTTGCCAGTATTCTTTATCTGAAAACTATTCCAGAAACCAGTCCTTGGAAGTTATTCCGTCGTTGTTCTGCGGAGATAGCGAACCGCTGATGTTGACAGAGGGGAGTACAATCGTTTGTCCGAAATATTTTTTTACTCCGTCGGTGTAGTATGGCGTAACAGTGTAGGTGTATTTTCCTTTTTGAACTTTATCAAAAATTTCTGCCTTCCAAGGGCCGTCATAAACCGTTATTTCCCAGTCTTCATTTTGCCTTTTTATTAAATATGCATAGTAATATGTCTGACATAATCGTATAAAAACAGTATCATTTTGTACTGAAATCGCGGGTTTTTCTATTTCGGGCGAGGAAAAACGGGTTGACCACTGGGAGACGCTGTCGTCTTCCAGAATGGATATCTCCTTTGTAGTCAGAAGGGGCGCTATACTGTCTGCTGCGATAATTTTATTGTTTGCATTGTATTCGTCCCTGTCAATCCTTATGGTTTTGGTTCCGCTCTTTGTATCCAGCGGGGCGGGGGTATCGTGTGGCGATGAATACATTTTTTCAAATATGCTTTTTGCAATTTCACAACAGTCGCCGCTGCCCGTAATGTCAAGCGGTCTGTTTTCAGCGTCCCCCAGCCATACGCCTATGCAGTCGCGTGAGGTGTAGGCTATGCAATACGCGTCTGTGTTTCCCTTTTCGTTGCCGCACGTGCCCGTCTTTGCAGCTATGTCTGCCTTTAATCCTTTAAGCCGTCTTGCCGTACCGCTTTCAACGCTTTCTTTGAGCATAGAGTTCATAAGTGACGCCGTTCCTTGCGAAAAAACCTGCTTTTTGTTGCCTGTGGCGCTGTAAAGTATTTTGCCCTTTACGCTTACTATTTCTTTAATGAATTTTGTCGGCGTATATGCTCCGCCGCCTGCAAACGCTCTGTATTTTTCGCATATTTCCTCAAGCGAAAGCCCGTATTTCATTCCGCCGAGGGCGAGCGAAAGATTTTTTTCATCGTCTGAAAGCTCAATGCCCATTTTTTCGGCGTATTTTTCCGCCTTTGAAACTGTAAGCGTGTTCAGCGTTTTAATTGCCGGAATGTTGTAACTTTTGGCAAGGCTTTCTGCCGCGGTTACGTAGCCGTGGTATTTTTTATCGTAATTTTCGGGTGAATAACCGCCGAAATTCACCTTTTCATCGAGAATTTTTGTCGCGGGACAGATTATTTTTTCTTCGATTGCGGGGCCGTAGACGAGCAGCGGTTTGATAGTGGAGCCTGGTTGTCTCTTTGCGCCGCGTATGTCCGAGCGGTATGCGCGTACGCCGCCTTCCTGAGAGGTGACGATTATCGCACAACTGCAATCTTCGGCTGCTCTGTCGGCAATACTCTGCAAATCTTTTTCCAGATAAGTTATTACTTTGCACCCGCTGAGAAGGGTTGAATCGTCCATGTTTAACCTTTCCAGTTCGTTGAAAACACCGTAGAGATAGCCGGCGTTTGTCTGCGCTGCAGCGTTCTGCGCCGTATCAAGCGCGCTTTCTTCTGCTTTTTCGCAGGTTTTTTGGTCTATGAAGCCACATTCTGCCATACATTTAAGCACTGTGTTGCGCCTTTTAAGGCATTTTTCGGGATTTTTATATGGCGAAAAATTGTTCGGCGAGGTAAGCAGCCCCGCGAGAGTGGCGCTCTGCGTAAGAGAGAGCTTGTCCGCAGTCGTTCCGAAGTAGAATTCCGCCGCGCTCTCCAGTCCGTAGCAGTTGTGCCCGAAGTAAATAGTGTTTAAATACATTTCAAGAATTTCCTCTTTTGTATACTTTTTTTCAAGCTTTTTGGTGAGTTTAATCTCCTTGAGTTTTCTTGAAATGGTCTTATCGCCCGTAAGGTGCGTATTTTTTATCAGCTGTTGACTGATGGTAGAGGCGCCCTGCGCGAATGAACGCGAAGAGATGTTGGAGATAAGCGCCTTTAACATTCTCTTGTAGTTGAGTCCGTTGTGACGGTAAAAGTTTCGGTCTTCGGAGGCGATGAAGGCGTTTACGGTGTCTTGTTCAAGGTCGCCGAGCCTTACGCTGCGTCTTCTTGCCGAGAGTGACGCGCTTGTTATTTCATCGCCGTAAGTGTCGCACACCGTTATGCTCTTGCTGTAATCGGTGAGCTTTTTTTCGTCGAGAATGGCATCGCGGGTTATGAAGGTGTATATGGCATAGGCCGCCGCGCAGGCTATTGCCAGCATAGCCGCGGAGGCAAATAATACTTTTAACAGTTTTCTCATCTAAAATAGTATTCATAAATTGCATAATTTGTTGCATTTTTATTTGAAAAAACTTTCGTAAAATTATATAATTGTATGTATAATGAACAGCGATAAGAAATTTTACCACATTGTAACCTATGGTTGCCAGATGAATGTACACGATTCCGAGCGGATAGCGGGTATGCTCTCCGAGCTCGGATATACTGCCTGCGACAGCATGGAGGACGCCGACATTGTCGTCTTCAATACCTGTTGCATAAGGGAAAATGCCGAAAACCATGCCTACGGCAATATCGGCATGCTCAAAAAGCTTAAAAGCGCCCGCAAGGATATGATAATAGCTGTCGGCGGCTGTATGCCCCAGCAGATAGGCAAGGCGGACATACTTCACAAAAAATTTCCGTATGTGGACATCATTTTCGGCACGCACAATTTAAACAAACTCAAGGAATATATTCTCCTCAAGAGAGGCCGCAAAAAGGCGGTCATTGAGATTCAGCCTGGCGAGGGTGAGGTGACGGAGGGCGAACATCCTTTACGCACCAGCTATCCCAATGCGTGGATAAACATAACTTACGGATGCAATAACTTCTGCAGCTATTGCATAGTTCCGTATGTCCGCGGCAGGGAGAGAAGCAGGCGTTCTGAAAACGTTATTGCGGAGGCCCGCTCGCTCATTGCGGACGGATATAAGGAGCTGACTCTGCTCGGTCAGAATGTAAACTCCTATGCCAACGGCACGGACGACATACGTTTTCCTCAGTTGCTTGAAAAAATTGCGGGCATAGAGGGCAAATTCCGTCTGCGTTTTATGACAAGCCACCCCAAGGACTTTTCCGAGGAGCTTGCAAAGGCAATCGCCT
>DVMA01000030.1 GCA_018715195.1 Candidatus Coproplasma excrementavium
TGAATATAATGCATTATAATAAGGTTGTAAATGTGCGGGGAATAACACACCTGCCCGCGCAAACGGAGTTTTTTATGGACCCATATTACAGTTGTAGCTGTAAAAAACACAACTTTTACACAAAAATACAGAAGGGATAAAAACCTCCGTACAGCGTTTCCGCCTGGCACGGGTTTTGTCCCGTGCATTTTTTTACTCTAAAAAAGGCGGTAAATGCAAATGGTTCAGTTTTTTTGCACATCGGAAAAACACCCGCTCAGACAGCTGGATAAGTTTCAGCCGATGTGCTGGATAGACATGATTAACCCCACCGACGACGAGATGGAGGACGTGGCTGCGCTTTCGGGCATAACCGAAGACATGCTTGCCTCCGCTCTGGACGACCAGGAACGCGCCCGTGCCGAGATTGACGACGGAAACTATATGTTCATTCTCGACTGCCCCGTAATCGAGGAAGGCGACAGCGGCGACGTTTACTCCACCCTGCCCCTCGCGGTGATTTACAATTCGCGCTGCGTTGTTACCGTATGCCTCAAAGGCAACCCCGTTTTAAAGGACTTTATAACGGGCAGACAGCAGGTAATGACGGAAAAGCCCGTGCTATTCACGCTGAACTTCATGCTGGGCAACGCAAAGCGCTTTCTGAACATTCTGACCCAGATAGACAGAAAGTCCCGCCGCGTTCAGGCAGAGCTCGGCAGAACTATGAGAAACGAGGAGATTACCCAGCTGCTCGACCTTGAAAACTCGCTGGTATATATCTCCACCTCATTAAACTCAAACTACAGCGTACAGGAAAAACTCTCCAAGGCGGAAGCCGTTACCACGAGAGAGGACTACCAGGATTTGTACGACGACGTTGCCATAGAGAGCAAGCAGGCGATGGAAATGTGTAATATCTACAAGGATATTCTCACCGTGACGATGGACGCCTACGGCTCCATGATTTCCAACAACGCCAACAATACAATGCGTAAACTGACCATCATAACCGTGCTGCTTGCAATACCTACAATGATTGCGGGCTTCTGGGGAATGAACGTAATAGTCCCCGGCCAGATAGGCGAAAACGGTTCGGGACTGTGGTGGTTCTGGGCAATAATTGCCGTCACGCTGGCCGTTACCGCAGGCGTGGGAATACTGCTGGGAAAAATTATGCCTTCGGGCGGAGTTACCAAGCGCGCGCGCCGCATAAGAAAACGTAAGGATAAGGATAAAAAGTAAAATGCCCATTCTGCAATATAAGTGCCCTTCCTGCGGGAAGGAGTTTGAAGAACTCGTAAAAAAATTTGACGACAAGGTTGTCTGCCCCGACTGCGGCACCGCGGCCGAGAGAAGTTACAGCGGCACCATGTTTTCCGCAACGGGCACCCACCCCAAACATTGCAGCGGAAACTGCAAGACGTGCGGCGGCTGCAGATAAATATGTCCTTATAATGCAATTATATTTCCGTGCCGCGCGCACGGAATTTTTTTTGTCCGCGCAGTGCGAAAGAGGCGCGCCCCTGCGCAATGCAGTCCTCCACGGCTGACGACCGCGTCATACAACTGCCCGCCGCAAAAAATGCATACGACATCCGATGTTTAAAAAATATATATTCAGTCAATAAATCTCCCGCAAAGAAAACGGGAGATTTTTTTATGCGCTTTTTAAAACTTGCGGCGCTGGCTGTAAGCTCGCTGTGCGTATTTGCCGCCATTGTCGCATTCAATGCAACAACCTGCTTTGCCGAGGGTGAAAGCTACACCTTTTTCTGCGGCGACACCTCAAAAAACTGCCGCATAGTGACGGCCGAGCGCGGCGCGGCCGTGTGCGGGCTTTTGCTTGACGATGTGTGCGGCGAAAGCACCACCTACTCCTCTCTGGACGTAGAAAATTTTCTTGACGGCGTGAACGGCGAAGTGCTCTTTTGCGAAGAGCTTTCAGACAGCGTAAACCTCTACTGCTCGGCAGACCTTCCGTACTCGGTCACGCTGTACGGGGAAGAGGTCAACCTGCACATCTGCATAAAGCAGGATTCCGTTACCGTTGCAAGCCCGATAATTTTTGGCGGGTACTGAAAAACAGCGCGCCCGTCCCGCCTGAAAAAAATTTTTTAAGACAGGTGTATAAACGGGCGCAAGCGGGGCAATAAACAATTCACCCAGGGTTACTTACCCACAAAAAATTGTCTGCATAAAAAAGGAGATTTATATGAACGAACAGGAACAGAGACCCAAGAACAAAAAACTGCTGACCTACTACCTGATTCTCGGCGCGTGCATACTTATAATTGCGGCGGTTGCGGTAGCGGTGACGCTTTCCGTCACTCTCGGCGGCGAAACGGTTGACAACGGCGGCGACCAGGTTGTGGACAGCGACGACACCAACGACGACGACACCGGCAATGACAACGACGACGTTGAGGACACCACGGGCGACAACACCTTTGCAATGCCCGTTGCCACGGTGAACGCGCTCAACGAATACGGTTTTTACCACAACACCACGCTTGACAAGTACTACCTGCACACGGGCATAGACTTTGCGGGAACTGCGGGCGACGAGGTATACGCCGCGCTTGACGGCACGGTGGAGAGCATTGTTACCGACCCCCTGCTTATGGGCACCACGGTGACGCTTGCGCACGAAAACGGACTTAAGACCGTTTACACCTTTGTTGACGCCGCAGAGGGACTTGAAGTGGGCGCGACCGTTGAAAAGGGCGACGTTATTGCCACGATAGCCAAGGCGGCGGGCCAGGAATACAAGGACGGCGACCACCTGCACTTTGAAGTGTTTGTAAGCGGCGAAGCCGTTGACCCCGGCGAGTACCTTGACATAGACAAAAAATAAGATTACCATCCCCCCTTATCATATATCTTTAAAGAGCGGCAGACGGAAACATTTTTCCGTCTGCCGCTCTTGTTTTCGCAATAATTAAGGCATACTATGGGGGCAATTGAAAATTTTATGTGAAAAAATAAAATAAGTGTTGTTATGTGCGGAAGCGCGGGGTATAATATAACCGTAGAAAAAACACGGAGGCGTTTTTTATGAATCTTGAAGAAGCCATACTCACAAGGCGCAGCGTGAGAAAATATGCAGAGGGAGAAATTCCGCAGAAGGACATTGAAAAGATACTTAAAGCGGCAATGATGTGCCCCAGCGCGTGCAACAGACGCGCCTACGAATTTGCCGTTGTGCGCAGCAGAGAAAAACTTGAAGAGATTGCAGCCATAAGTCCCAACTTTCATATGGCGGCGGGCGCGGCGGGCGCGATAATTGTATGCGGCAGACCCGACCTTGAGGCGGGAATGGGACGCGAATTCTGGCCGCAGGACTGCTCCGCCGCCACGCAGAACATTCTGCTTGAGGCGTGGGATTGCGGCTACGGTACCTGCTGGTGCGGCACGTACCCCGTTGAGGAGCGCGTTGAAAAGGTTAAAAAAGTGCTTGGCGTTGAGGACGAAAATGTTATTCCGTTTGCCGTCATAACGATGGGCATACCCGCAGAATCGCCCGCGGCCAAAGGCTTTTACGAGGAGAGCAAGGTAAAATATTACTGAGCTTTTTCACGAAAAAGTGCTCTGAACGGCGCATATATGCCAGTTAAATCGGGCATATGTGCGGGGCAATTTAAAATTTTCGCTTAAAAAAAGTTACATAAAAAGCCGCCGCGGCATCTGCCGCGGCGGCTTTATTCATAATAAAATTATTCGGTCTTATCTTCCTGCTTTTTTACCGTTTTGCGCGCCCTGAGCCTGGCTATGGTAACGCCCTTTTTCTTTGCGGCGGGCTTTGACTCCTGAGGCGCCTCGGGCGAGGCAACCTTGGGCACATACTTGTTGTCGCTTATCGCGTCCTCGTGCGCCTGCTTTATGCGGCGGCGGCTTTCACGCTCCTTTTCCTTCTCCTCCTCCGTGCTCTCGTGGAAGGGTACGGAGAAAATTATTGATTCGTAAGGCCTGAGCTTGAATACCAGTCTGTAAGGTCTGCCGTCGCACTCCTCCTCTACCGCGCTGAGCGAATAGTCTTCCTCGTCGGCATAGGTGGAGAATATCTTTTTGTATTCGCCCGATACGGGTACGCCTATTTCCATAGGCTCGCGCGTGACGGGCGCAAAGTTGCATACGAACACGAGCGCATCGTTGTAGTTCCAGGGATTGCGCCTTATAAAGCTGAATATGTCGCGCAGATAGTCGGCATTGTTTATCCACTCGAACACGTTCTCGCGGCCCGCATCGTTATAGAGCACGGGGTGAGAGGTGTATATGTGCAGCAGCTTGCGGTAGCAGTCCATTATGTCCCTGTGGCCGGGGTCGTCGCACAGGAACCACTGCAGCTCGCCCTTGAAGTCCCATTCCGCCTCCTGGCCGAAGTCCTGACCCATGAACAGCAGTTTTTTGCCGGGGTGGCCCATCATCATTGTGTACGCCGTCTTGAGCGAGCCAAACTTATCCTGGTGCGTGCCCGCCATTTTGTTGAACATTGAGCCCTTGCCGTGCACAACTTCATCGTGGGAGAGCACGAGTATGTAATTTTCTATGAACACGTAGTCGAACGTGTTTGTCATCAGATAGTGTTTGTAGCGGCGGAATACGGGGTCCTCGTTGTAGTAGCGGATGGTATCGTTCATCCAGCCCATATCCCATTTTAAGCCGAAGCCGAGGCCGTCGTTCTTTGCGGGAGCGGTGACGCCCGAAATTATGGAGCTGTCCTCCGCGATTATGAACGCGGAAGTGCGCTGGCGGAGTACGGTGTTGAGGTGACGGAAGAATTCAAAGCTCTCCAGGTTGAAGTCCGTGCCGTACTTGTTGGGACGCCACTTTTCCCTTGCGAAACTGTTGTACAGCATTGCCGCAACGGCGTCCGCGCGGAGCGCGTCCACGTGGTATACGTTCACCCAGAAGAAGGCCGAGGCTATGAGGAAGTTGGATACTTCGGGCTTGCCCAAATCGAAGGCCTTTGTGCCCCACTGCGGATATTCCGCGCGCAGAGGGTCGGCGTATTCGTAGAGCGGAGTGCCGTCGAACCAGTCGAGGCCGAATTCGTCCTTGGGGAAGTGCGCGGGCACCCAGTCTAAAATTACGCCTATGCCGTTTTTGTGCATATAGTCCACAAAGTACATGAAGTCTTCGGGACTGCCGTAGCGCGCCGTGGGCGAGAAGTAGCCCGTAACCTGA
>DVMA01000031.1 GCA_018715195.1 Candidatus Coproplasma excrementavium
GTACTGCTGTATCATCTTATAGGTTACTTTTTCTTTCGGCTTACGAGCTTCTGCCCGTTTTTCTACTTCTTTCAGAGAGATTTGCCCCTCTCCTTCGCCGAACTCAACAGTCACGTTGATATGACTGTCCGGTTTTTTGGAAAGGAGGACAAGCGTCTCACACCACTTGGTCTGCGGGAACATGTCGTACGGGCGGATATATTCTATGGAATATGCGCTCGTTGCGGCATAGTCGGGGTTCTTTTTCAACGCGCCGTCCTCTTCTTTGAGCGAGCCGAGCAGTATGCCCAAATCGCGCGCAAGCGTTGCGGGGTTGCACGATACCAGTATTATCTTGTCCGCGCCGCTCTCCCTTACCGCCTCCACTGCGGAGCGCTCCATACCCTTTCTGGGAGGGTCGCACACGATTACCCTGCGTTCGCCCGCGGTGAGCTGAAACACGTGCGAAAGCTGCTCTTCCACCTTTCCGCAGATGTTGAACATTCTGCCAGAAAGCGAGTTTAGATTTTTGAGTTCGTCGGCGCATATGCTGGCCTCTTTTACCACTTCCACGCCGTACGCCGCCTTGCACGCGCGCGCAAGCATTGCCGTAAGCATACCGCCGCCGCTGTACAAATCTATGGTCACGGCGCCGCCGTCGGCAGCCTCCGCCACTATCTGACGGTACAAATCGTTGCGCACGCCCTCGTTTACCTGCAGAAAGGTATTTGCGCCCGCGCGGAACTTTATGCCCATATCCTCGGCCTCGAAAAAGCCTTCGCCGCGCACGGTGCGCCAGTCATTGCCGAATATGGCATTGCCCTGCGACTTGTTTATGTTAAGAAGCACCGCACATTCGCCCAGCCGCTCTTTAAGCATATCGGCAAAGGGAGCGGCGTTTACGTTGTGGGCAGCAACCAGCGCGACTATGTAGCGGCCGCCCACTTCCCTTACCGCCACGCGGCGGATATCGCCTTTTCGGGTGAGTTCGTCATAGCCTTTGAGGCAATTGGCCCGCATATATGCCTTGACTATTGCAATTACGTCCGCGCACCAGGGCGACTGAATGGGGCAGTCCTCGGCGGGGACTATGCGGTGGCTGCGGGGAGCGTAAAAGCCGACGACGGTATTGCCCTGCGCATCCGTGCCCACGGGCAACACAAGTTTATTGCGGTAGCCGTACTGCATTGCGCTGGGGTGGGTAGACAGTACCTCCGCCTCCATTCCGCCGATTTTTTTAAGGGTGGCGGCAACCAGCGACCTTTTAAGCTCCAGCTGCGCATCATAATTCATATGCTGCAACTGGCAACCGCCGCACTTTGCAAACAGCGGACAGCGGGGCTCGACGCGGCTTTGCGCGGGCTTTGTAACGCGCAGGCACTTGCCGTAGGCCACGCCGCCCTTTACGGAGAGAATCTGAATTTCCGCCTCCTCCCCCTCTATGCAGAACGGCACGAATACGGGCGTATCGCCGACGCGGAATATGGCCTCGCCCTCCGTGCCCGTACCCGAAGCTACCGCTGTGTATACCTCATTTTTTTGCATATGTTCACCCTCCGAATGACGGTAGTTTTAACCCTTGCCGCGCATTCCGCGGCGCAATCTGCGGCGCGCCTAAACCGCCCGCATTACTTCAAAGCCGCGCCCGCGAACGCGGGCGCGGCGTTACCGCTCCGTACGGAAAGACCGCACGGCTCAATTCATTTTTTTACCTTTGCAACCAACCTGTTGACCATTATCTGCGCGCGGAACATAAAGTAGTCGTACAGCCAGAGAAAGAGCGAGCCGACAACTATTATGAACAGCCAGATATATCTGTTGACGAAGTCGAAAACTGCCGAATCGCCGAACCCCGCGCCGATTACGCCGCCGAATATTATCAGATAGATGACGTACAAAGTGGCATCGAACCACGCCATTTTGAACACCAGCGCAACCCACTTGTTTATGCTGTAGCGGAGCTGAAAGCTGTTGAACAGCGGGTGCAGGCCGAAGAACATTATGAATGGCACGAGGTCCCAGAACCTGGCCGCCGCACCGAACACCACGGCGAGCAGCACCGTGCCGAGATAGGCGAGAAAGCCGCCCGGATAAAAGCGTTTTGAAAGGGGAAGCATGAGCGCAATCTGCGCGATTATATAGCCCGTGGCAAGCAGCACGCCGCTGAAATACCCGAGCATGAGAAATATGACCGCCGCCGCGCACGACACCGCCGAAAGCGCAATCTGAAAAGAACGGGAATATTTCTGACGCGGAGAACGTTCGGGACGTTTCCACAGCACGAATTTTTTTCCGCCCTTTTTGCCGCCGCGCGGCGCGTTATGCCCCTCTTTTCCCGCACCGACGTCGCCTTCGCCGTCAGTCGCGCCGTGAGATGGGGTATCTTTCTGCGGACCGTCCTTATCCGGCGCGGTGCCGTCATTTTCGGGCGGGCCGAAGTCGGAAAAGGGCTCTTCCTGAGAATTTCCGCCCTCTCCCTGCGGCAGAGAGTTGCTCTGTCTGTTCAAATCGTCTTGCATATCCGCCTTACCCGCGGCACGCGGCCGCTTTTACGGAAATTTTTATCTGCAGCAGTTGCACAGCATGTTTACGCACATGTTTATGGCGCAGCACTGTATGCACCACGAGCAGAAGTTGCCGCCCATCTGGTCATCGGAGGTCTGCTGCATCGTCTGACCTTCGTATACGCCGCGGCCTGCCTCGGGACCCGCCTGCTGGGCGCTGCCCTTTATTCTGTCGCACAGTTTGCGGTAGGCGTCCTTGTACTTTTCATTGTCGGGCTCAAGCTGCATGGCAATTTCAAGCTGTTTCTTGCTTTCGTTCATCCAGCTCTTTTTATAGAATACCACGCTCTGCAAATAGTGCCAGCGCGCGTTCCTTTCGTTGAAACTGTCAAGCACGCGCTGAGCTTCCTGAATATCGCCCGAACGGATGTACTCCTCCACCTTTTCAAAGGAGGTGCCGCCGCTTGAAGCGTTCTGGTCCTCGGCAAGCTGGCTCATGAGCTCGGCATAGGCCGCGTCCAGTCTGGTGAGCATTCTGGCAGCTTCGTTGCCCTCTTCGCCGTCCTTGAAGCGGTCCTCAAGATACTTTGCGCGCAGTTTTGTATAGGCATCCTTTATTTCTTCTTCGGTTGCGCCCTCCGAAAGGCCTAAAAGTTCGAGATTGGACTTCTTACTCATCGTTTTTTACTGTTCTCCCGTTTTTGCACGCCTGCCCGTAAACAAGCCGCCGCGTACGCTGCGGTATGCCGCGCAGAATTATGTTGTCGGTCAGGTCGTGATTGAAATAAAATTTTATATTGAAAAGATTGGTGCGCATGTCTGCAAACAGACTGTCGAAAACGAACACAAGCTCGCCTTCGCCCTTCTTCATCGCCTCTTCTCTCGTCTTTGCGCCGTAATTTAAGTACAGCACGTTGTAGCGCCCCTTCTTTACGTCCTTGTCGTAGTCGTCCAGCGCGTCCATAAGGTACACCCACTTGCCCAGCGCATACGCAAGTCCGTCGGTATGCGCGGTTGCCTTTTCGCCCAAGAGATAGCGCGAAAGCTGCAACATCATCTGCGCAGTCGGCTCGCAGGCCATGTCTATGGAGTCGCACTTTGCCTTTTCAAGGGCAGACTGCTCGCTCATCTGGCGGGAAATGATTTCGGCTACCTGCGGATGCTTTGCAAGCACCGCCTTGTAGCCCTTCTTATACAGGAACCTGAGCGCGCCGCGCGCATCGCCATCCTGTTTGTCGTCCGTAAGTTTATACCAGGCGAGCGCGGTATTCACGCACGCAAGCGTGCGGGTAAGCTCGTCAGCCTCGGTCATCGGACGGCGCTTTATGGGATGTACGGGGCAGCGCCGCTTTACTATTTTTACGTCCTCCCCGCGGATATTGTGCAGGAGCGCGGACATAAAAGCTATGTCGTAGGTGAGCGCCGTGCGCGCCATCTGCCCGCATTCCTTTGAAATGCAGCGGCATACGCCGCAGTACATAGCCTTGTAAAGCGTTTCGTCCTTTATGAACAGGTACGGCCTGTCAGGTCCTATATATCCGAACATCTGTCACCTTAAATCTGATAGAAACCTATCTTGCGGTATACTTTGGAAAGCGTTGCGGACGCCACTTTGTACGCCTTTGCCGCGCCCTCCCTGAGTATGTTGTCGAGGTAATCTTTATCCGCCAGCAGACGCGCCTGCTCGCTCTGAACGGGCGCAAGCTTTTCGGCTACCGTCTCGCCGACGGCCAGCTTGAAGTCGCCGTATCCCTTGCCCGCAAACTCGCGCTCGGCCTCCTCTATGCTCTTGCCCGAAAAGGCGGTGTATATGGAGAGCAGGTTGCTTACGCCGGGCTTTTTCTCGGGGTCGTAACGTATTTCGTTTTCGCTGTCCGTTACGGCGCGGCGGAATTTTCTTATAATCGTATCCTTGTCGTCGTCCATGAAGATGGTGCCGCCGGGGTTTTCGGACGACTTGGACATCTTCTTGGTCGGTTCGAGAAGGTCGCCTATCTTTGCGCCTACTTTGGGATATACGCCCTCGGGCAGTACAAACGTGGGCGAATATATGTTGTTGAACCTCTGGGCTATGTCGCGGCAGATTTCAAGATGCTGACGCTGGTCTATGCCTACGGGCACGACGTCCGTCTTGTACAGAAGGATATCCGCCGCCATAAGCACGGGGTAATCCATGAGGCCCATATTTATATTATCGGCATGTTTTGCACTCTTATCCTTGAACTGCGTCATGCGCTCCATTTCGCCGACGTATGTGAAGGTGTTGAGCACCCACGCAAGCTCTGCGTGGCAGGGTACGTGCGACTGCACGTAGATTGTGCAGCGCGAGGGATCGAGCCCGCATGCAAGGTAGAGCGCTACGAGCGCAAGCGTCTTCTGCCTGAGCTGGGCGGGTACCTGACGCACGGTTATCGCGTGCATGTTGGCTATGGCGAAATAGCAGTTGTAGTCGTGCTGCATATCGACCATGCTCTTGATTGCGCCGATATAGTTGCCTATCGTGAGCGCGTTCGTGGGCTGTACGGCCGAATATAATGTCTTTTTGGTAATCTGTTCGCTTACTTCTTCCATATTAAAATCCCGTTTGCGGCGGGCGGTGGAAAAGCCTCTTTCCGCCGCGATATATAAATTGATTATACGTTGATATTTTAGCACACAAAGCCGCAAAATGCAATTAAAGTGGCCGTAAACTTTGGTTCAATCACCAAAACAATCGGCTTTTGTCACACCGTTTTCACTTGTGCAGACTGCAAAAAAAGGCAATTTTTGCCGCATTTTACATAAAAAATCGCAATGGTTGGGGCATAGTACGGGGGCAATTGAGTTTTGCGCCGCAAAACTCAATTGCCCCCTGCATTTTTTGTCTGAAAGGTTATTTACGGCGGCACCGCAACAAAATCTTGCGCACCATTTTTTTATATGCAAGGCAGGCGGCCGTGCTCCTTCCCGCATTTATCAGGCGGACGCACTTTTTAACCGTGCGGGCGATATGTCTGTATATTCTATCCGCCGACCCCGAACGCGCAATGCTTTCTGAAAGCTCTGCAGAAAAAACATATTCTTCCACCGCGATTGTCTCCCTTTTCAAAAATTAAATCACATAATATGCGATATTGTACCAAATATATCACATAATATGTGATATGTCAAACGCGGAATCATATTTTATGTGATAATTAAATTATGAGAACAAAGAATAACAGCGTAAGGCTGGCGGAAATTCAACAGAGGCTGAGAGAGGAAATAAAGAACAGCGGAATGACCCAGCGGGAGATTGCCGCGGCGATGGGCGTATCCGCGCAGACCGTTTCGCGCTATATGACGGACGACATCTTCCCCGCGCTGGACACGCTTGCGCGGCTCTGCGAGGTGCTGGACGTCTCCGCGGACTACATTCTGGGTACTGAAAAGAACTGAACTTTAAACGTGCGCCCGCATATCTGCGGACGCACGTTTTGATTGCGCACATTATTTCAGAGATACGGCGTGCAACTGCGCGTTGCAGACATTAAAAATGCAGAAAACGGGCGCGCCGCAGGCAATTGACCCCATAATATGGCGCAACCAATTTAAAAGCGGCGGCCGAATGGCCGCCGCTTTATTCATCTTAAAATAATTTTTTGCAACTGCGCGCGGAGCGCAGAATATTTTACTTGTTATCCACAAATTCAAGCACTTCTTCAAACAGCTTGTCGCGCTTTACGGACTTTGTGAAGCGTACGGGCTTGTCCCTCAGGCCTGAAAGGCTCTTGGGAACGGCCATAGCCGTTGCGGCGTGCAACCTCTTTATGCCTTTGAAACTGTCCTTAACGTCGTTGCCCGTTACGGCATACAGCACGTCCTGCGGGAACTTGTAGGGGTTGGCCGTGGATACCACCACCATCTTTATCGTGTCCTTTTTGTTCTTTTCGAACCAGTCGAGCGCAACCTTCATTGCACAGCCCGTGTGCGTATCCATTGTATAGCCCGTGTCGCAGAACACATCGTATACCGTTTCAACGACCTCGTCCTCGTTGGCGAAACCGCCGTCGAATATGGCGGCAATCCTTGCCTTTTCCTCCGCGGTAACCTTGTATACGCCCTTTTCCCTGAGGTCCTTCATCAGCTCCGCCGTGCGCGCGGCGTTCCTGCCGCACACCTCGAAGAGCAGTCTTTCAAGGTTGGACGAAATGAGTATGTCCATCGAGGGCGAAGTTGTCTTGTAGAACTCGCGGTGGGTATCGTAACTGCCGCTTGCAAAGAAGTCGGTGAGTATGTTGTTCATGTTGGAGGCGCAGTGCAGTCTGCGTATCGGCAGGCCCATGCGCTTTGCATAGTACGCGGCGAGTATGTTGCCGAAGTTGCCCGTGGGTACGGAAAAGTCAATCTCCTCGCCCATCTCTATCTGTCCGCCGCTGACAAGGTCGAGGTAGGCGGAGAAATAATAGGCTATCTGCGGAGCAAGTCTGCCGAAGTTTATGGAGTTTGCCGAGGAGAGAATTACATTCTTTTCGGCGAGAATTTTTGCGTACTCCTTGTCGGCGAATATCTTCTTTACGGCTGTCTGGCAGTCGTCAAAGTTGCCCTTTACGGCGACTACGTTAACGTTTGAGCCCTCCTGCGTGCACATCTGCAACTTCTGCATTTTGGACACGCCGTCATCGGGGTAGAACACCATAATCTTTATGCCGGGCGCGTCTTTGAACCCTTCGAGCGCGGCCTTGCCGGTATCGCCCGAGGTGGCAACGAGTATGAGTATGTTCTGCTTTATGCCGCAGATATCCGCACCCTTTCTGAGAAGATAGGGCAGCACGGTGAGCGCCATATCCTTGAACGCGCAGGTGGGACCGTGCCACAGTTCGAGAATGTATATGCCTTCATCAATTCTGACGAGCGGGGCGGGGTCGCCATCGAATTTGGAGTATGCGGCCTCCAGCGCGGACAGAAGTTCCGCACCGTCGTAGTCGTCGAGATATTTAGAGAGTACTTTTGCCGCCCTTTCGGGGTAGCTTAAGGGGAGCATTTCTTCCAGCTCCTCCCTTGTCACGGGCGGGAAATTTTCGGGAACGAAGAGTCCGCCGTCGTCCGCAAGTCCCTTAACTATTGCCTGTGCGCCTGTAACCTTTTCGCCGCCGCGCGTACTGATGAAGTTCATTTCTTTCTCCTGATACAAAAATATAATTAAAAGTGATTATGCTGCGGCGCGGTAGCCGCAGAGCGTTGCCTGCGTAAAAATTATGCGCAGCCTGCCGCGGCCCGCGCGAAAAATGCACAGACCGTAATGCCGCAAAAGGGGAGCGCTGAAACATACGCTCCCCTTACTTAGTTGCATTGTTGCGCGCAACGCGCCCTGAAATCAAAGATATTTTGCAATAAATTCGGGCAGTTTTTCAACGGGGCAGCTGCACGTTATGGTGATAACTATGTTGTTGTCGTTGGAAAGTTTTTCAAGCATATAGAATATGCCTGCCATTTCTGAAAGTTCCTTGCCCGCAATGCGTGCAATGCCATCTATGTAAAGATATTCGTAATCGTGGTTGCCCGCTGCAACACCCTTGACAAAACCGCAGAGAGCGTCTTCCCCGGCAATATTGTAATCGGTGACGTCTATAAAGCGCACTGAACGATTCAGATCGTACATATACCTCTTGGTATCGGTTATGAACGCGCTTACGCCCTTGGCCTGTTCGGCATCCTTATTGGCAGCATCTATGAGTTTTTTGGTCTTGCCCGTGCCCTTGGCGCCCGTTATGATTTTAATCATGTTAATATTCCTCCTGTCATGCCATCTCGGGGTATGGATTTGTGGCATACCTTGCGGTATGTTTATTATATTTTACCAGTAAACAGACGGAATTTCAACATTTTTGCAAAAAAATTTTTAATTTTTTGTTGCGCAGAGCCGCGCAATGGGGAGTTGCGGCGGCAAACGCGCACACGGGCAGAGAATGCGCGCCGCGGCGGCCGCTTTGCCGCGGCGCGCAAAAACTTATTCCGCACGAAAGACAAATTCCGCCGTGCAATATTTTTGCCACGGCGGAATTTTTATATTACTTTATCTTTGCAACAAATTCGCCTATTCTTCTGAGGCCTTCCACCATTTCATCCATGGATATGGCGTAGGAAAGGCGTATGCAGTCGTCGTCGCCGAAGCATATGCCGGGGGTAAGCGCAACCTTTGCATAAGTGAGCAGCATTTCGGTGAGGTCCATGCTGCCCTTTATCACCTTGCCTTCGTATGACTTGCCGTAGAACTTGTCACACAGCAGCATTACATAGAACGCGCCGTCGGGCTTTACGTAGTCCAGGCCGAGGGGCTTCATGGAATCGAGTATCTCCATCATCTTGTTCCTGCGCTCGCCGAACGCCTTTACCATCTGCTGCATGGGCTCGGTAGGGCCTTCGAGTGCGGCTATGGTGGCGTACTGCGTCATGGTGTTGACGTTGGAGGTTGCGTGGCTCTGGAAGGAACCTATCGCCTTGGCGATTTCGGGAGCGGCGGCAAGATAGCCCAGTCTCCAGCCCGTCATGGCGTACGACTTGGAAACGCCGTTTACCGTTATGGTGAGGTCCTTCATTTTGGGGGAAACGGTGCCTATGGAGAAGGGTTTTTCACCGCCGTAGATAAGTTTTTCGTAAATCTCGTCGGAGAGCACGAGTATGTCGTGCTTTTCGCAGACGGCAGCTATCGCCCTGATTTCATCTTCGGTGTACACCGCGCCCGTGGGGTTGCAGGGGGTGTTGAAGATTAACATTTTGGTCTTGGGAGTTATGGCCTGTTCAAACTGAGCGGCCGTCATTTTGAAGCCCGATTCCCTGGTTGTGGTGACAAATACGGGCACGCCGCCGCAGCACTTTACCACTTCGGGGTAGGTGAGCCAGTAGGGCGAGGGAATGATTACCTCGTCGCCCGGGTCAATCGTGGCGAACACGGCATTGAATATGGAGTGCTTTGCGCCGTTGGAAATTACAATCTGCGAAGGTTCGTAGTCCAGACCGTTTTCCTCTTTGAACTTTTTGCAAACGGCCTTTTTGAGTGCGGGAAGACCTGCCGCGGCCACATATTTGGTGTAGCCCGCATCGAGCGCGTCCTTTGCGGCCTGCACGATGTGTGCGGGGGTTGCAAAGTCAGGTTCGCCCACGCCGAAGGATATGACGTTTTCGCCTGCGGCCTTGAGTTCGGCAGCCTTTGCAGACATTGCAAGCGTCATTGAGGGGGAGATTGTAGCAACTCTTTGGGAAATCTTAGACATATTTGCACTTCCTTTGCGCGGCAAAACGCGGCGGAATGCCTTACTTTATGGCACCCGTTGCCGTAATTTTTGCCCATATTTGAATTTTCCATTCAATTATACATAATTTGAAGGGCATAGGCAAATGTTTGAACAAATTTTATGCCGCGCGCCGTTTTTGTGAGCAAGAACAGTTTTTTTGTTATTTTTGACGAATATTTATGCAATATTGTTGCATAAACGTGGTATGCGCCGCTCCATTGCGGAGCGGCGCACACAGAGGTTTTATTTTATGTTTTACGGTAAATGTAAGCGGATAAATGAAAAAACACGACTAAAAAGAGCCGTTCGGCGCACAGTTCGGCGCATATTTTTATTAACAGAGATTATATCACAACGAGGAAAAATGTCAATACTCCCGCAAAAAAATTATGCAATATTTTTGCAGAATTTTACGCGCCGCGGCGGCAGTAAAAACGAAAAAAAGCCGTGCATAATGCAATAACAGCCGTACGTCAGACCTGAAAATGACAGACATTTTTTGGCGGCAAAAAAAGTGCATTGCAGATAATTCGGCCATATATGCGGGGCAATTTTAATAAGCTGCCCGCCCGCGTTTAGCTTTCGCGCGGGCGGGCAGCATTGAAAAGATGTACTTTGTATAATCTGTATGTTTATGCGCGGATATTCCGTGCATAATTTTGCATTTAATTTATCTTCGGCGCGGACTGCTATTTTGCCGCGGCCGAAAACAACTATTCTGACTTGCTGTTTTTGCGGCGCTCCCTGTCACGGCAGGCGTTGCAGTGCCCGCAGGCAGAGCAGTCGCCGCAGTCACAGCCCAGGCTTTCGCCCCTGACCTTTTTATATATGAACCTTACAAGTATCGCAAGCACCGCAAGGCCCACCACTACTATCGTAACAATTTCAAAAGGACCCATAATATGCCTCAACTATCAGTATTTTTCGTCCGCTCCGACGCCATTTTTACGGCGGAAGATGCGGGCAAAAGAGGGAAGTTTGCCGCGGTTTTTTGCCACGATGAGCGCGGCTGCAACGGCTGCCGCGGCCAGCCATATGAATACCGTCCACCACCACGTGAGCACGGTGTAGCACAGCGAGCCGACTATGTAGCTTGTGACGAGCCAGAAGAGAATGGTAAGGCGGAACCTGCCCGCGGGCAACTCCGCTTTAGCCGTAGCGCACGCCGCAAAGCAGGGAATGGTTGTCATGTTGAACATTATGAAGGATATGAGCGCGGGCCACGTTATGCCGGTGCCGGCAATCATGATGACCGCCTCCTCCACGCCCTCGTCCGTGCCTTCAAACCCCGAAACGAAGATTGCCGCCAGCACGGAGAAGGTGGCTATTACGTTCTCCTTGGCGATAAGTCCCGTTATGGCCGCCACGGCGAACACCCAGCCGTAGGAATTGAGCTGCGAACCGAACCCGAGCGGCGTAAACAGCGGCTGTATGAGCTGACCCAGCGACGCGAGTATGGAGCTTTGCATTCCGTCCGCACCGACATACTGCCAGTTCCAGCTGAACGACTGCAGCAGCCATATGAGCACGGTGGACGCAAAGATTATGGTGAACGCCTTTTTTACAAAGTGCTTTGCCTTATCCCACAGGTGCAGCGCAATATTTTTTGCGCCGGGCAGACGGTAGGAGGGCAGCTCCATTATAAATGGCGGCACTTCGCCGCGCATTGTGGTGGAGCGCATTACGATTACCGAAACTATGGCCGTTATTATGCCCAAAAGGTACATTGAATAGGTAATGAGGTCCACGTTTGCAAAGCCGAATGTCGCACATATGCCGCCCGCTATCGCCGTGAGTATGGGCAGTTTTGCGCCGCAGCTGAAAAAGGGAATTACCCTTATGGTGGCGGTGCGCTCCTTGTCGTCAGCCAGCGTGCGGGTGTTTATCATTGCGGGCAGGGAGCAACCGAAACCCATAATCATGGGCATGAACGCTCGGCCCGAGAGTCCGAAACGGCGGAAAATTCTGTCCAGAATGAACGCCACGCGCGCCATATACCCCGTATCTTCGAGCAGGGAAAAGAACATGAACAGCGTGAGTATCTGCGGAAGAAAGCCGAGTACAGCCGTTATGCCGCCGACTATGCCGTCGTTAATAAGGCCCGCGGCCCACTCCGCCGCGCCCGCCGACTGTACGCCGAGGCCTATGCCGTAACTTATGTACCCAAGCACCATATTCAGAAGGTTTGTGAGTATTACGCCGGGTGCAAACACCGCGCCGTCATAGAAACAGGACGCCAGCATTACGCCGAAGTTGGCATACAGTTCAGAGTCGCCCAGCATTTGCGTGTAACCCAGCTCTTCAAGCGTGGGCAGAGGTCGCCCCGCCGCCGAGGCGATTGCGCTTATGAAAAACAAGTCCTCCGAAAAGGTGAGGTGAAATATTGCAAAGAGTATTACTATAAATATGGGTATGCCCCAAACTTTATGCGTAAGCACGCGGTCGGCTCTGTCCGAACGGGTGAGCATAGGCCTTACCGCTTCTTTTTTTGCCGTGGAGAGCGACGAGGTTATGTATTTGTAGCGCCTGTCGGCAATCTCCGCCTCCATATCGCCGCCGTAGCGCGCTTTGAGGCGAGAAAACAGTTCGGCCTCCTCCCTGCCCTCAAGCTCCAGTTCGTCCCCTTCAAGCAGTTTTATCGCGTGGAAGAGCGGCGAGGGTTTCTGCCTTTCAGCAAAAAAGTTCTCGGCCTCGGCAATCTGCTCCTTCATGGTATCTGCAAGCACGGACGCGCCCTTTCGCTCCCCCGCAGACATTGCGCGCGACATAAGCTGTTTTATGCCCTTGCCTTTGAGCGCGGATATGGCCACCACAGGCACGCCCAGTCGCCTTTCGAGCGCGGCGCAGTCTATGCTGTCGCCCGATTTTTCAACGGCGTCCATCATGTTGAGCGCAACTATAATCGGTACGTCCATCTCCAGCAGCTGGGTGGTGAGGTATAAGTTGCGCTCCAGATTGGTGGCGTCCACTATGTTTATTATGCCGTCGGGGCGGTCGTTTAAAATATAGTTGCGCGCGATTACCTCTTCGGGAGTGTACGGAGAGAGCGAATATATGCCGGGCAGGTCGACTATGTTTGCCCGCACGCCATCGCCTCTGAACACGCCCTCGCGCTTGTCCACCGTGACCCCCGGCCAGTTGCCCACGTGCGCCGTGGAACCCGTAAGTGCGTTGAACAGCGTGGTTTTGCCGCTGTTGGGATTGCCCGCAAGTGCAAAAGTCTTCACTTTTTCACCTCCGTATCCACGCACTGCGCCTCCGCCTTTCTCAAGGTCAGCTGATAGCCGCGGAGCGTTACCTCCACGGGGTCGCCCAGCGGTGCGCGCTTTACAAGCGTTACCTCCGCGCCGGGGGTGACGCCCATATCGAAAAGACGTCTGCGCACCCTGCCTTCGCCGCCGACAGAACTTATTACGCCGCTTTCGCCGACGGAATAGTTGCTTAACAGTTTTGCCATTTTGCGTTACTCCTTAAAATAATCTGTTTTCGGGAACGGCCGCTCCCTTATTTAATATGCGGCGGACTTTTCCGCCTGTGCGCGCCGCTATGCCGATACCGTTATGCGCGCGGCGAGAGTGCCGTCCAGACACAGTCTGCCATCCTTGACCTGCAGAATTACGTTTCCGCCGTCCGAAGAGAGCACGGTGACGCGCTCGCCCTGAGCTATGCCCAGCTCCTGCAAGTGCCGCCTGACCTTTTCTTCCGCGTCAACTTTTCTTATAACTACCACCGCTCCCGAGGGAGCTATTGAAAGAGGCATATTTCCTCCGCTTTGCAACGCCGCACGAAGAACACTGCGTTTTGCCGCAATTCGCCACCTTTGATAAAGTGTGCTCTTTTGCCGCAATTGCTGTTTTGCCCGCTCCGCAGCTTTGCCGACGGCATTGCAAATAAATTAACCTTGGTTTATTAACAAGGTACATTATAATAACCGCGGTTAAGTTTGTCAACTGTTTTTAACAAGAAAATTATCCGCAGTTAATATTTTTAATCGTTTGCACGGGAACCAAAAAGGACAATAAAAAAAACCCCGCTGAGCGGGGCATTAATTCAAAAATTATATTGGTGATTTATTATATAAGTTGTATGTGCGCAAATTCAGATAACGTTATGTACGGGAGATAAACTCCTGCATCATTTTATATGTTTCTGGGGAGACGATGTGCTCCATTTCGCAGGCGTCGCGGTCGGCAACGTCTTCGGGCACGCCCTGCATTGCAAGGTACTTGCGTATGGTGCAATGCCGCTCGTACACGGCCGAGGCGTAGGCCTTGCCCTCTTCCGTAAAGCGGATATGCATGCCGTCCGTCACCACGTAGCCGCGGGCAATCAGAATTTTTATGGCCTTCTGCACGGCAGGCTGGGAGACACCCAAGGCGCGCGCAACATCTATTCTGTGAACGGCCTCCTGCTTTTCAGAAAGCAACAATATGCTCTCAAGATAATCTTCGACGGACTGGTTACTTTTCATCATGCCCTCCTTTATGCGCGTTTTTCAGCCGTAATTTAATCTACTATATTTTACCACAGCCGCGCAGTTAAGTCAATATGCAAATTTTTGTGCGCTATTAAGGCATTGCCCCGCACATATGTCGCAACCATCGCGCTTTGCATGCACTTTTCGGAGTAAAAATTTATGCGACTTTACTCGGCGAGCTGCGCTTCCCTCTCGGCTACGGTGAGCGCCTCCACCATCTCGTCAATGTTGCCCTGCATGAAAGATTCTATGGAGAAGAGCGAAAGGCCTATGCGGTGGTCGGTAACCCTGCCCTGCGGGAAATTGTAGGTGCGTATGCGCTCGCTGCGGTCGCCCGTGCCGACAAGGCTCTTGCGCTGCTTATCGTACTCCGAGCGGTTGCGCGAGTTGTAATAGTCGTACAGTCGGGAACGCAGCACCTTGAACGCCTTGTCCTTGTTTTTGAGCTGACTGCGCTCGTCCTGGCAGGTGACCACTATGCCCGTGGGGAAGTGCGTTATGCGTATGGCCGTTTCCGTCTTGTTTACCTTCTGTCCGCCCGCGCCCGAGGAGCGGTATACGTCCACCCTTATGTCCTCGTCGCGTATTTCAACGTCCACGTCCTCCGCCTCGGGAAGGACGGCAACCGTGGCCGTGGAGGTGTGCACGCGCCCCTGCGACTCCGTTTCGGGCACGCGCTGAACGCGGTGCACGCCGCTTTCAAACTTTAAAAGTTTGTACGCGCCCTTGCCGCTTACGTTGAACACCACTTCCTTTATGCCACCCAGTTCGGTTTCGTTCATGTCCACGACCTCCGTCTTGAGGCGGTGCTTTTCGCAGTAGCCGAGGTACATGCGGTAGAGTTCTGCGGCAAAAAGAGCGGCCTCGTCGCCGCCAGCGCCGCCGCGTATCTCCACTATGCAGTTCCTTTCATCGTTCTTGTCCTTGGGAAGAAGCAGAATTTTAAGCTCGTTTTCAATGCCCTCGAGCTGCTTTTTCAAAGAGAACTCCTCCTCTTCCATAAGGGCGCGCATTTCGGCATCGCTCTCCGCGGAGAGCGCCGCGCGCGTATCGGCAAGGCGGCGTTCGACCTGCATGTACTCCGCGTACTTTTCCGCCGTTTCTGAAATTTCCGACTGCTCCTTTGCAATCTTTGTCCAACGCGCGCTGTCGGCAATGACTTCAGGGTCGGCCATGCTTTCAGAGAGCGTCTGATATTTCTGATAGATGTCATTTAATTTTTCCAAAAAAACCATAATTTAAAGTTCCGTATGCGTTCTTTTTTATGAGCCTGCGCAAATTGACCCGCACATATGCCGCAACGAGCGCGATTTTTCCGTCCGCTTACGGTGCAAAAGGCCGCGCAGCGGGACGGTTTGCGCAAAATAGGCAAAAGGCGCGCACATATGCCGCAATCAGCGCACTTTTTATCTTTTAAACGCGGCGGCACGGGTCACGCCCGCGCCGCCGCGCAAAACTCTTTTGTGTATGCCGCAGACAGCGTGCGGCCCCGTCTGCCACAGCGGCAGATTGCTTTTTTCGGCCCGTCAGAAGGCAATCTTCAAGAATCTGTCCTTGCCCTCGAGGTCCTTGATTACTATCGCGTAGTCGCGCTTTTCAAACAGACGGAGCACGTCTGCCGCCTGGTCCTCGCCCACTTCCAGAATGAGCATTCCGCCGCGCGCAACGTATCTGTTCACGTCCCTTGCGAGCCTGCGGTAGAAGTCCAGGCCGTCCTCGCCGCCGTCCAGCGCGATGCGGGGTTCAAAGTCCTTCACCTCTCTGTCCAGCTTTAAAATCTCTTCCGAGCGGATGTAGGGCGGGTTGCACACTATAACGTTGAATCTGCCGCGTATGTTTTCAAACAAATCGGTCTGCACAAAGTGCACCACCGCGCTGTTGAGGTTGGCGTTTTCCTTGGCAAGCATCAGCGCCGCATCGGATACGTCCGCGGCCGTCACGGAGATGTTCTTGCCCGCACAGCCCTTGGCTATTGCAATTGCAAGACAGCCGCTGCCCGTGCACATATCCAGCACCTTGTCGCCCTCTTCCACCGTCTTTACGGCGATTTCGGCGAGCTCCTCCGTTTCGGGACGGGGAATGAGCACCCTTTCGTCCACCTTTATTTTGCAGCCGCAGAAGTCTACGTCGCCTATTATATACCACAGCGGACGGCCCGTAAGCCTCTGCTTTACAATCTCTTCAATCTGCTTGCTCTCGGCGGCGGTGACCACCCTTTCGGAGGCAAGTTCGCTGCGCTTTATGCCGAGCGTGAGCGAGTATATCCACTCCGCGTCGCTCTCGTCGATATTCTTTTCGGCAAACTTCTTCTTGGTATCGGCAAGTTTCTGCGAGAGTATGCCGTTTGTTATGAATTCAGTCTCTTCCATATCGGGGTCGGCGTCCATTTCAAGTACTTTTTCAAATGCGGCGATGGCCACTTCCGCCATGCTTTCATCGGGTTCGCGGGTGGTGAACACCTTCTGAATGAGGAAGCCGGGCGCCTTGAATATGAGCGCGAACTTGTTATCGAAACGGGCGACGAGCTTGAGTATCTCATAGGATATCCCCGCAATGACGGGCAGAAGCACAATTTCTATGCCGAGCTTTGCAAGGAACTGCAGCCAGCCGTTCTGTATGGAGGCCACGCCCAGCGCCCAGTTTACGAGCGATATTACGAGTATGTTGATTGCTATTACTATGAAGAGGAAGGACGTGCCGCAGCGCGCGTGCAGACGCGAACACTTCATCACGTTTTCCACCGTGAGCGGCAGTCCGCTTTCATAACAGGTGATGGTCTTATGCTCCGCGCCGTGGTACATATACAGCCTGCGTATGTCCTTTAAAACGAGAATGAGGCCGAGATATGCAAAGAATATGACCAGTTTGAATACGCCCAAAAGCACGTATTCCCACGCGCTGCCCGTGAGCGAGGGGAACACGGCCTTGAGGCCGCTCACCGCAAGGTTGGGCAGTATCAGAAAGAGCGCGATGGCGAGCACCACGCCGACGCATACGGCTATGGTGGAGACCACCGTCATCAGACTTATTTTAAATTTTTCGGCAAGCCACTTTTCGAACCTGCCCGTTTCCTCCTCGCCGTACACCGCCGCGGAGCGCATGAGCGTACCCGTGCCGCGCACCAGGCTGGACGCCATGTTCACGACGCCGCGCACAAAGGGTATGGAGGACGCCTTTTTCACCGAAGGCGAAACTTTAAGACGCTTTGCCTCCACCTGAATCTGACCGTCGGGGTCGCGCACGGCCGTGGCCATGCACGTTTTGCCCATCATCATCACGCCTTCAAGCACGGCCTGGCCGCCTATGGAGCAGGAAATTTTTTTCTTTTTATTCTTTTTATCTGACATAATCCATCCGCATCCGCCATGGCCGCAGCCGCCGCGGACGAGGGCGCTAAGTGCCCTTCTGTTATTCTATGCCGCTTTGCGCGACGTTATAAAAAATTATGCGCCGCCGCGGCCTTTAAGTAAAAAATGCCTGAAAAAAGCAAAATAAGCGGCACCAAAAACTGGAGCCGCCATTTTGTGTTACATATTGTATCTTTTCTTGAACTTGTCTACACGGCCGCCTGTATCAACGAGCTTCTGCTTGCCTGTAAAGAAGGGGTGGCACTTATTGCAGATATCAACCCTGAGCGTATCTACGTCCTTGGTGGTACCCGTTTTAAATGTTTCGCCGCAGGCGCATACAACCGTTACTTCATGATATTTAGGATGTATATCGGGCTTCACTTTTATTCACCTCGCGTTAGTTTTCAATGCTAAATCATTATATATCATATTGCAGGGGCAGTCAAGCAAAAAAAATTGATTTTACGAATTTTTATTTTTTTATTATATTTTTTTATGCGCATATTTTTTACGCCCGACGGCATTTAAAGGGCAAAATACGGGGCGG
>DVMA01000032.1 GCA_018715195.1 Candidatus Coproplasma excrementavium
AGCGGACTCAAATACATCATGCCAGGATATACCCACCTGAGAAAGGCACAGCCCATATGCACGGGTCACTTTTTCAACGCGTATGCCGAGATGTTTCTGCGCGACGCCGACAGATTTGCCGCGGCAAGAAAGCGAATGAACGTTATGCCCCTCGGCAGCGGCGCGCTGGCAGGCACTTCCTACCCCATCGACCGCAACATGACCGCCACCTTGCTGGAATTTGACAGACCGTGCGAAAACTCGCTTGACGGCGTTTCCGACCGCGACTTTGTGGCAGAGTATATGTTCAACGCCTCCATGGCGATGATGCACCTTTCCAGACTGTGCGAGGACATCATTTTATACACCTCCGAGGAGTTCGGCTATTTTGAAATACCCGACGCCTACTCCACCGGCTCTTCCATAATGCCGCAGAAAAAGAACCCTGACATTCCCGAACTCATGCGCGGCAAGACGGGCAGGGTTTACGGTCACCTTATGGCCATACTCACCACCCTCAAAGGCATACCCCTTGCATACAACAAAGATTTGCAGGAGGACAAGGAAGGCTTCTTCGACGCCGAAAAACAGCTTTCGGGCTGCCTTAAAATAATGGCAGAACTGGTGGACAACCTGCTTCTGCGCGGCAACAGAATGAAGAAAGCCGCCGAGGGCGAATTTGCCTGCGCCACAGACGTTGCCGACTACCTTGCAAAAAGAGGCGTGCCCTTCCGCACCGCCCACGAGGTTACGGGCAGAATAGTGCGCTGGTGCATAGAGGAAAACCGCACCCTTCAGAACATGACGATTGAAGAATACAAGAGCTTTGACGACCACTTTGACATAGACATATGCGAGACCGTGCGCGGCGTGAACTGCGCGGAGGCGCGTACCTCCTACGGCGGAGCTTCGCCCAAGTGCGTGAAGGAAAACATTCGCTCCATCAAAAAAAGACTTGCAAAATTTGACGTTGAATAAAAAACAATGCAAAAAGCGCCGCTTTGAAAAGCGGCGCTTTTTGTTTGAGAGATTATAAAATTTTCCGGGTATTGCAAAAAGTATGTCTACATTGTAAGACGCCGAGTACATAAGCGTTTATGCACGGCGCCGCATTGGTATGTAAAGCATGCATTCTGTGCGCCGAAAGCGCAAAAACTAACATTCCTTACGCAAGAGCTGGAGTTTTTAAACCCAGCTTTTTCTTACGAAATAAGGAAACAAGCAGGCAGTGTCGCGGCGATGGCCACGGCTTACGACTGCGCACAGCCAAAACCTAAGGATATAGACTGCTCAGTAGCCGTCATATCCGAGCAGGTAGTCGCAGGAACAGCCTAATGCTTCGGCAAGCCGCACTATGGCGGAAGCCGTCGGTTCACATACCTCCTTTTCCCAGAGAACTATCATAGGCTGACTGCACCCCACCATTTTGGCAAGCTGCGCCTGTGTAAAATGGTTTTCCGTTCGTAATTCACGAATCCGTTGTGCAATAATCATTGGGTTTAACATACCACATTGTGTGGCCCTGTTCTTGAAATAATTATTATACTTATTTATTATGATAATGCTTATATTTTTTGTGACTATAATTGTTGCATGATTGCACAAAAATTTAAACTCTTATCACATTAAACAGTATTTTATATCTTTTTATACCATATTGAATAAAATTCAATACGGCTTGAATTTCCGCGCGTCCGCCAAACCCGTAACGGCCTTTGCGGGTTGCGTAAGGGACAGGCCATACCGTACGCCGCACCGCGACTGACGAGGTTCAGCGCGGCTTTTGCGCTCTTTTCACGCGGCGCAGACCTCGGCGGGTTGGGCGAAACGACTTCCGCCGCACGCTTGCTGTCGGAATTCTTCCGCACCGCGCAATGGCGTCAGGCTATACTTATCCTTTGCTTATTTTTACCACATTATGCTCTTTTTTAAACATTTTTACCGTAACTTTGGGCAAGTTTGACGAACGCGGGAAGAGCCCGCTCTATCATCTGCGGAGATACGCAGTAGGCTATGCGCACATACCCCTTTCCGCCGAATCCCTCGCCGGGAACAAGCAGCAATTCGAACTGCTTTGCCCGCTCGCAGAAGGCATAGTCGTCCTCTTCAAGCGCCTTTACGAAAAGATAAAACGCGCCCTGCGGCCTTACCACGGTAAAGCCGTAACTTTCCAGCGCAGAACACAATCTGTCGCGGTTGCGCTTGTACACGGAGATATCCGAAGTGTGACCCAAAAACTTTATGACCGCGCGCTGGAGCAGCGACGGCGCGCATACGTAGCCGAGCGACCTGCCCGCGCCGCATACGGCGGCAAATACTGACTCCGCCTCCGCCGCGTCCTTGCTCACGGCAATATAGCCTATGCGCTCACCTGGCAGCGAAAGGCTCTTGGAAAAGGAGTAGCACACTATGCTGTCGCCGTAATAATTCATTACGTACGGAACTTTTTCGCCGTCATACACAAGCTCGCGGTAGGGCTCGTCGGCGATGAGATATACTGGCGAACCAGTCTTTTTTGAATGTTCTTTAAGCATTGCCGCAAGCTTTTTTATGCTCTCTTCGGGATAGACCACGCCCGAGGGGTTGTTGGGCGAATTTATTATCACCGCCTTAGTCTTTGCCCCGAGCGCCGCAGACAATGCGGCAAAATCTATATCGAAAGTGTTTTCTTCCGTGGAAACGGGCACAAGCTTTGCTCCCGCCTGCGCCGCAAACACCGCGTATTCGGGGAAGTAAGGCACGAAGGTTATTACCTCGTCGCCCTCGTTGCAGAGCGCGCAAAGAGTGATTGTCAGCGCGGCGGCCGCGCCGCACGTCATATATATAAGGTCAGGAGTTACGTGAGAACCGAAAGTGCCGTTTATGTAGTCGGCCACGGCCGTACGCACTTCGGGCGCGCCCTGTGCGGATGTGTAGCCGTGCAGCGCTACGGGGTCGGTATGTTCAACCATATCGGCGAGCGCGACATTGAATTCCTCGGGGGAGGGCACGGAAGGGTTGCCCAGCGAAAAGTCAAACACGTTCTCTTCGCCTATCTCCCGCTTGCGGGCATTGCCGTATTCAAACAGTTCCCTTATCACCGAACGGACGTTGCCCAGCTTTACATATCTTTGGTTTATCATATGCCACCTCCGTGAGAGCGCATTGGCGCTTAAATAAACTTAAATAAGCTTATATAATATGATTATACCACGCGCTCGGCCGCTAAGCAATAACTTTATGCAAGGTTGCAGGGCGCGCGCAGCTTTACGGCTGCGCGCGCCCTGCGTGGGGAATATGAAAAACGGCCTCATGGCAGGACGTATGCTTCCCTTCAGTTGGCAAGCTGTTTTTTGAAGTACTCTAAAATTCTGCTCTCTATCCTGGAGACCTGCACCTGCGATACGCCCAGAAAGGACGCCACTTCGCTCTGCGTCATATCTCTGAAATAGCGCAGCATTATCACCTTTTTGTCCCGCTCGGACAGCCCCTCTATGGCCGACTTGAGCTGCAACACCTCTATCATGTCGTCCTGACGGTCCTGCGAGGGCAGCTTGTCTATCAGCTCGCCCGTCTTTTCGTCCTTGTACTCGCCCTGCGAGGAGAGCGACAGCGGCATGCTGGAAGAACCCATTGTGAACACTACCTGACTCTCAGGCATGGAAAAACGTGCGGCTATCTCCTTCACCGCGGGCTGACGCCCGTTTGCCGCGGCGTACTCCTCTATGAACCTGTTTATGGCCTTGGCCTCGGCTTTGAGCGCGCGCGATACCTTTATGCTGCCGTCGTCGCGCATAAAGCGCTTTATCTCGCCCGCTATCATCGGCACGGCATACGTGGAAAACCGCACGCCGTAACTTTCGTCAAACCCGTTTATGGCCTTGAGAAGTCCTATCCCCGCAAGCTGATACAAATCGTCGTACTCCACTCCCTTGCCCAGATAGCGGCGCACTATCGACTTTATCAGATTGGCGTTCTCCGTTAAAAGTTTTTCCTTGGCGGCATTATCGCCCGACTTTGCGCGCGATATCAAGAGGTTTGTCTCTTTTACATCAAGCATTCTCCACTTCCGGCTCAAAGCGTTTAGTCATACAAACCAGCGTGCCCTCACCTTTTTCCGACTTTACGGAAAATTCGTCCATGAAGGTCTGCATTATAGTAAACCCCATGCCCGAGCGCTCGTCCGAAGGCATAGTCGTAAAGAACGGCTGTACGGCCTCCTCCACGTCCGCTATGCCTGCGCCCTTGTCGCTGATTTTGATATGTAAAGCGTTGCCCTCGGTCACGCACTCCACCGTAACTATGCCCGCACCGCTGCGGTATGCGTGTACCGTGCAGTTGGTAACCGCCTCCGATACCGCCGTCTTTACGTCCGAAAGCTGCGAAAGCGTGGGGTTGAGAGGCAGACAGAATGCCGCCACCGCGTCCCTCGCAAACGCCTGGTTTTCAGGAAGAGATAAAAATTCAAGTTTAAGATAGTTGTTCTTCATCTTAATTTCCTTACATTAGGTTTTGGGTATAAGCGTATATATTCCGCTTAAATTGAGTATCTTGTCGGCGGCAAAATCGGGGTTCTCTATGCTCACAGGTATATTCAGGCGCGCCGCCTTTTTGTACCTGCCTATAAGAAAGCCTATGCCAGTCGAGTCCATAAAGCGTACTCCCGCCAGATTTATTACTATGCGCTCAGCCTGCACGTTGGCGTCTATCAGCTCGTCGCACTGCCTGCGCGCCACCGCGGCGCTGCATTCGTCCAGCTCGCCCGAAAGACTCAGCCTCAATATCCCGCCGCGCAGCGTTCCGTGTACATCCATAACATCTGCTCCCGCGTTTTTTATAAATAATACAGCGGGTACGTGCAGGAAATTTTTATAATTTTGTAAAGTTATGCCGCTTTTTGCCGAATGCGGCTTTTCGTCTCCCGCAAGCTGAAACCCCGCCACTCCTCCGCGGCAGAGACGGTACAACACAAAAAATATGAAAATATAATTTTAAAAGTTTGAAATCACGTGCAAAAATAATTGCAAAAATAAAAAAACTGTATTATAATACATAGCGTTGTTGCAAGGGGCTTTGATGCTCGGCGGAACGCAGCCGGTATTTGCAGGTTCGCAAATCAGGGCACAGGACGTACCCTATAAAGTCGTCCGCTATAAGGCAATTGCCGCAGCCGTGGAAATTTAAAAAAATTTAAAAATGGCTGAATAAATTGCTGAAAAATGCTTGACAAAAAACCTGCGTTATATTATTATATACAAGCGCGTTCGGGTAAAAGACTTATGCGCAAGACAATGGGGGCCTTTAGCTCAGTTGGTTAGAGCTACCGGCTCATAACCGGTTGGTCCGCGGTTCGAGTCCGTGAAGGCCCACCACCCTATTTGGCCCGATAGCTCAGTTGGTTAGAGCGCCAGCCTGTCACGCTGGAGGTCGACGGTTCGAGCCCGTTTCGGGTCGCCAAATTTTTTTTCTGCCGCATCGACGCGCGGCATTCATGCCTTGGTAGCTCAGTTGGTAGAGCGCCGGACTGAAAATCCGTATGTCGGCGGTTCGATTCCACCCCAAGGCACCACTTTTTTTGGTGAGTTTTTGTTGAGTTTGCTGGCGTAGCTCAACTGGCAGAGCAGCTGATTTGTAATCAGCAGGTTGTGGGTTCGATTCCAATCGCCAGCTCCAAATTCCCGTCCACGCAATGTGGGCGGGGAAAAAATTTAATACGGGCGGGTTGCAGAGTGGCCAAATGCATCAGACTGTAAATCTGACGTCTCCGACTTCGGTGGTTCGAATCCACCCCCTCCCACCACGTAAAAAGCACTGATTTTTATCAGTGCTTTTTACGTGGTACGGGGTGCGCGCACGAACCACAGTTCGGACTTCCGCCACGGGCGGAGTCCTGCCAGGGGCCCCGTTTACGGGGTATGGCAGTACCACCCCAACGGACTTACAGTAAGCACTGATTTTTATCAGTGCTTTTTACGTGGTACGGGGGTGCGCACGGACCACGGTTCGGACTTCCGCCAAAGGCGGAGTCCTGCCAGGGGCCCCGTTTACGGGGTATGGCAGTACCACCCCATCGGACTTACAGTAAGCACTGATTATTATCAGTGCTTTTTACGTGGTACGGGGTGCGCGCACGAACCACAGTTCGGACTTCCGCCAAAGGCGGAGTCCTGCCGAGGCTCCGTTTACGGGGTATGGCAGTACCACCCATCACGCAATACAGAAAGCAATTAAACTGTTTAGTCAGATAACCTTTATAAAATATCAGAGCTGAACGACTGAGATAACGCGGAAATTAAGGACACAAAAGCGCATAAAAAGTGCCGCGAAGAGAACTGAAAATTTACAGATTGCCCCGCACATATACCGTGACGAAACAAAAATTGCAAGGCCGCGGCGGGAGAAAAAATTTTTCTCCCGCCGCGGCCTGCTTTTATTTATTCAGACTGCTGTTTGTACAGCTTTAACTTTTGTTTAAGTTCCGCCTTTTCCTCTGCGCGGCGGCGCTTTATGAACTGCTTAAGCTCCGCAAAGGCAATCTTTTCGCCCATTTCCGCAATCAGCGTTAAAAAGTACCTTAAATCTGCCGCGGTTTCGGGGTGCATATACCCGACGTCGGTACGGCGCTCGAAATACTCCAGAGCGCTCCTCTGCGTGTAGTTTTTGCCGAGGTATATTCTGCTTGCGGCAACGCGGTCGCATATCATTTCCCCGAAGTACTTTGCAGGCATTTTAACGGGGGCGTTGACGCCCGTTTTGTTTACGTCGCGCCAGTATTCAAAGTGATGCTTGTTGCGCCCCTTATGGTGCAGCCACGCGGCGGAATAGCCTATTACAAGGCGTTCCTTGACCTGAGGGCTCATTGTGCCCTGATAAAAGCGCGCGCCCGCAAAAAATTCAACGGGACTGTACTTTGACAAATCGTGCGTGAGTCCCTGCCATATCAGACCAGCCTTGAAACAGTATTTGCACACCTTTAAGCGGTGGCGCGTTATGGTTATGAAGTGCTTTATGATATGCAAGGCGCTACACCTCCACTTCCATTCCGTCGTAGGCGGCAATTACGCCGTACTGCCTTTCCAGCGCGGCCAGATTTTCCGTGAGCGGATTGCAGTTATGAGAAAAGTGAGTAATTACAAACTTTGTGTTTTCGCCGCAAACACCCGCTGAAATGAGGCGCGACTTTACCTGCATACCGTCCTCTATATTCATATGCCTGGGGCGGGCAATGCCGGTACGGCCGCCGTAAGTGCAGTCAAGGCTGACCACATCGGCCTTTGCGCCGTGTTCGGCAAGATAGGTATATATGCCGTCCTCGGGCAGGCCTGTATCGTGCATGTGCAGATAGCCACGCCCGTCCCGCTCAACGTAAAAGAGCATGGCGTCTTCCGTCACGCTGTGCTTTGCGGGCAGAGTGAGCACTCTGTATCCGCCAATAAAGTATTCGCTGTACGGCTTTATGACATTCATGCGTACGTTAGGCGCGACCACGGGCTTCATTTCGCGGCGGGTACACTCGGCAAAGACTGCGGCGACCTCTTCATTGCCGTAGATACTGAGCGGCGCGGGTATTCCCGACGCATAGCGATAGCCGCGCAGGATAAAATCGTGCGCGTAAAAGTGGTCCATATGAGAATGCGTGACGAGAAGATTGGATATATCGGCGCAGCTGAAACCGTATGTCAGCGAATGGGCATACGCTTCTGGCGGGAAATCTATGCAGAGTCCGCCGTCTATGAGTACCTGCGTGCGGGTGCGGATTTCCCTGCCGCCGAGCGCGCGTATGCGGGCGCATACCCCGCACTTGCAGAACATTGCGGGCACTCCCTCCGCCGCGGCCGTTCCTAAATACTTTATTTTCATACAGAGTACATAGCAAAACAGGGCGATATAATTCGCCCTGCATATATCAGATTTCGTAAATTATGGTGACCGGTCCGTCATTGTACTGCTCTATCTTCATATCGGCGCCGAATATGCCCGTCTTTACGGGCACTCCGAGAGCGGAAAGTTCCTCCGCGGTGCGTCTGTAAAGCGGTTCGGCGCGTTCTGGACGCTCCGCCGCCGTGAAACTGGGACGGTTGCCGTGGGAACAGTCCCCGCAGAGCGTGAACTGCGATATGAGCATAACTTCCCCGCCGACATCTCTGACCGAGAGGTTCATTTTGCCGTTCCCGTCCTCAAAGATGCGCAGCGCGGCTATCTTTTTGGCCATCGCCGCAGGCATTGAATCGGTATCGCCGACCTTTACGCCCAGATAGACCGCAAGGCCGAAGGGTATTTCCGATACAAGACGTCCATCAACGGATAGCGAAGTTTTTTTAACCCTCTGAATGACGGCCTTCATACAAAAATTACTTGCCTACGCGGGACATATACTCGCCGGTACGGGTATCGATACGGATAACTTCGCCCTCTTCGACGAACATAGGCACCTTTATGGTTGCGCCCGTCTCTACCTTGGCGTTCTTCATTGCGTTGGTTGCGGTGTTGCCCTTTACGCCCGGTTCGCACTCTATAATCTTGAGCTCTACAAAGTTTTCAGGCTCTACGGAGAATGCCGTGCCGGAAAGGAACTTCATGGTTACCATGTCGTTTTCCTTGATGTACTTGAGCGCTTCCTCTACCTGGCTGAGGTTCAGAGTGGTCATCTCGAACGTGTCGGGGTCCATGAAATAGTAGAACTCGCCATCGGTGTAAGAATAGGTCATTTTGCGGGTTTCAACCTGTGCGGTTTCAAGTTTTGCCGTGGGGTTGAAGGTTACGTCCGAAAGAACCTGACCCGTAACAACGTTTTTAAGCGTAGCTCTTACGAAAGCCGCGCCCTTGCCGGGCTTGACGTGCTGAAATTCGGTTACCGTGTACACGCCCTTGCCGTTGTATTCGAAAGTAGAACCTTTGCGGATATCGCCTGCCAGAATAGATGCCATATTTATATCTCCATACAATTAGTTTATTTATTTTTCGTTTTTATAAACCGCGCCATACGCCTTCCCGCGCATAGCACGCAGCTTTTTTAAAGAATGAGCAGCTTTTTATCGGTATTGGTAAGACTTCTTACCTTGCCGCCTTCAAGACATACGCTGTCCTCTATCCTTATGCCGAAGTCGCCTTCGAAATATACGCCCGGCTCGTCGGAAAAGACCATTCCGTCCTTCAAAATGTTTGTGCTTCTGGGCGAAAGATAGGGGTATTCGTGTATGTTTATGCCTATGCCGTGGCCGAGAGAATGGGTAAAGTACTTGTCCAGTCCCGCCTCCCTGAGCACGCAACGCGCCGTTTCGTCTGCCTCTCTGCCAGTCATGCCGCAGGTTATCTTCTGCTTTGCGGCAAAGTGGGCTTCAAGCACCTTTTCGTACGCCTTTTTGAACTCTTCATGCTTTTTGTCGTCGCCGAAAAGAAGCGTGCGCGTGCAGTCGGAGCAGTAGCCGCCCCACTTGCAGCCGAAGTCTATGAGAATAATGTCGCCGAATTTAAGCTTCCTTTCGCCCGTTTCGTGATGGGGTACGGAAGAACCTTCGCCGAAGGCCATAATCGTTTCGAAACTGGTGCCGCTGGCGCCGTATTTGCGCATGCGGTATTCAAGTTCGGCCGCGGCCTCGTTTTCGGTCATGCCCTCTTTGAACACGCCGAGCGTGTCAAGGTATGCCTTATCGGCAATCTCGCACGCCTTTTGTATGGCGGCAAGTTCGCACTCCTCCTTGACGGACATCGCCTCTTCAAAGGCGGACGTGCAGTCCGTTATCTTTTCAGCCTTTGCCGAAAGTTCGAGATATTCGGCGGCAGTTGTGCGCGAAAGCGAGGTTGCAAGCGTCTTTGCGCCCTCCGCAAGAGCGGAATATCCGCCGCGGGGAGGCTGCTTTACGGCTATTCCGCTGCCTGATAATGCGGCTGACGCCGCCTCAAGATAGCGGGCATCGGTATAGAACGTAGTCCCGCTTTCATCGGCGACCACGCAACCGTCAGTACTTGCAAAACCTGTGAGATAAAATCTTAAATCGGGTGCGGTGACATACAGCCTGTCCGCGCCCGCAGCTTTGAAAATTTTGCGGGATCTTTCTATAAGCATAGCAAATCATTTCGCCGCGCATATGCGGCGTACCTCTTTGCAGAACGTTTTTTATGAGGCGTACGGCTTGCGCACGGCCCTTTTAAGCATATTCTATAAGTTATTTTAACAAAACGCGCGCAATATGTCAAACAGTTTACAGTTTTGCGCCGCGCTTTGATTAAACCTGAATTTCAGGCCTTTGCCGATACAGCCAGATACATCTGCTTCATCGCCTTTGCGTCCTCGGCCTGCGTGCCGTCCGACTCGCTGACAATGTAGGGTTCGAGTTTCAGCTCGAAAAGCGCCTCGGCAAGCGGCCCGAATTCGGGTCCGTACACGGTATCCTCAAAGGTGAGGTGCTTTATTTCGCCCTTTCCGCCGTACATTATTTTGGAAAAATGCACGTGGAAATTTTTTACCCTCTCGTAGCCCAGCTCGTCTATCATATATTCAAGACGCGTCTTGTAGTCGCCGTAAGTTTTTAAGCTGCCCTGTTCGCGCGCGTTGAGATGGCCGAAGTCCACACAAGGCACGAACACGGGGTCAATTTTGCAGAGCTGAACGACCTCTTCAAGCGTGCCAATCTGCGCAAGCTTGCCCATTACTTCGGGACAGAAATAAAGGTCTTCATACCCGTTCATATAGATATAGTCGCGCAGAACCTTAAGTCTTTCGGCAGTCAAGGCAACGGCGTCGCCGCGCGTGGCCTTGCCCTGCGCCGCAGGGTGGAACACCAATCTTTTGCCGCCGAAAAGCTTTAAAAATTTTGCGCTGTCAAGCACGTAGCCGTAAGACTTTATCGCAGATTCGTCCGAGGGGTTGGCAAAGTTTATGAAGTAGGGTGCGTGAACGGATATCTCTATCCCCTCTTCGCGGAAGGCATCGCCTATCGATACGGCCTTGCCCTCCGACATGTTCACGCCCCTGCCGAATGAGTATTCAAAGCAGTCCAGACCAAAATCTTTTACGTACTTTGCGGCCTGCTCCGTATGTTTATAGCCCATGGCATAAAAGCTTTCGCTGTTGCCGCTGGGTCCGAACTTTATCATTTTTTGCGGGTTTCTCCTCTTCTTCTTTCAGACTTGCCGCGACCCTTTCTGCGCCTCTTGTTTCTGTGAGGTTTCTTTTCGTCCTCGTCCTCATCCTCTTCGGCTTCTTCGGCGGCAACTTCCTCTTCAACGCTTTCGGCGGCCGCTTCGTCTGCGGGTGCAGAATCTTCGGCAAACACCTCTTCGGCAAGCTGCTTTGCTCCGTCTGCCGCTGCGGAAAGTTCGCCCAACTCTTCAAGAGAGAGCTCGTCCTCGGCGCTGGCAAGAGAACCGTCGGCCGCATCCTCTGAAAGCTCTGCGGCGGCATTCATTTCCTCGGCTGCGGCTGCTGCGGCCTCCTCGGCCACCTCTTCCGCGTTCTCCTCCGCCTGCTCCTCTTCAGTCTTCTCTTCGGCGGCAGCTGCGGGTTCAGCGGTAGCTGCGGGTTCAGTTTTTTCTTCGGCCTTATCTTCCGCCTTTTCCTCGGCGGAAGTTTCAAAAGCCTCTTCCTTTTCCGTTATCTCTTCAGCGGCCACGGAGAGCTGCTCTGCGGGAGTTTCTTCCTCGTCGGCGACAACTTCTGCCGTCTGCTCTTCTGCCGTGTCCTTATTTATAGTCTCTTCGATTACATCTGCGGCAACTTCCTCTTCCGCTGCGGAATCGGCGGGCTCAACGTCGCTCTCTTCGCTCTTTTCCTCGGCGGGCGCCTCGGTTGCGGTCTCTGCCTTTTCTTCGGCGGGAGCTTCGGTTGCAGGTTCGGGCTGCTCTTTGGCCTCCTCGGCTGGAGCTGCGGGTTCGGACTGCTCCAAGGAAAGTTCTTCGGCGGCTACGGAAAGCTCCTCTG
>DVMA01000033.1 GCA_018715195.1 Candidatus Coproplasma excrementavium
CAGCATGCGGAACGGCTTTGTATAGTACAGTCCGCCGCCGGCCTTTTCCTTGATTTCGCCAAGGACGCAACGCCTTACGCGCAGACTTGAATTTTTTATCTTTTCGTAAAGTTCCGTCTGACGCCTGCACCTTGAAAGCACTTCATCGGCCATACCGATGCACTCCTCGCTTGCAAACATGCCGCGCACACCGTCATAAATTTTACCCAGCTTTTTCTGCACGTCCGCAATGAAATTCTGCGAATAAATATATTCAAGATAGGCCACAGGCGGACGCTCTGAACGCTCCATTCGGCTTTCAAGATTTATCCCCTGCCCCGAGAGCAGGCGGAGAAAATATCGCTCTATCGTGCTCGTCTTTACTTTTTCAAGTTCAAGCACGGTGGAAAGCTCGTCTATAAAGGCGTTGAACGAATCTGACGGCGTGATTACCAGCACATCGTGCGGACGGACGCCCTCATTGTTGTACATAATGTAGGAAAGTCTGTGCAGCATTATCATCGTCTTGCCGCTGCCCGCTATGCCCTGAACGACAAAGCGCGCGTCCTCCGGCAGAGTGATAATTTCGTACTGCTTTTCCTGAATGGTATCAATTATGTCGGTAATGCCGCTCTTTTCCTTGCGACTTTTTATAACCTCGCGGAGAAACGGGTCAAAAATAATCTCTTCGTCCCTTCCGCCTATCTCCTCCTTTGAAAGATAGTCCTTTACGGAGAGGTACTCGTTCTGCATATCAACCACTTTGCCGCTCTTGGTGCGAAGTGCGCGCCTCAATACAAGCTTATAGTTAAAATCATTTATCTTAAAGGATATGCGGCTCTTCTGATAGTACCGCCTTGCAAGCGGAGCGCGCCAGTCAACAATCTCCAGTCCCTCGTCTCCGCGCTTGCCGATGTAATAGCTGTTGTAGCCGTCCTTATCGTCCTCCACGTCCATGCGG
The DNA here is from genome assembly GCA_018715195.1 of Candidatus Coproplasma excrementavium. Classification (GTDB taxonomy): domain Bacteria; phylum Bacillota; class Clostridia; order Christensenellales; family Borkfalkiaceae; genus Coproplasma; species Coproplasma excrementavium. Next base: position 941 of record DVMA01000033.1, read on the forward strand.
GCAAAATAGGGCTCGTCAAAAAACGGCTTATAGGTATCAATCTTCGCGCGGGTTGCGGCAATCTGTGCCTTCAGCTCCATGACAGTTTTATAACTTTCGGCATTGTAGTCAGGGTCGGCGGTAATCTTTGCAATCTGCTCCTTCGCGCTTTCAATCGACGTCTTCAGTTTGTTTATATAGATAAACCTGAGCATAAACATAACCGCGTCGATATGTTCCCTCTCGTATTCAACCTGTTTATCATTATCCAGCAGGTCAAGAAAGAACTGTTTATCGGGTTCTTTATGCGGGTCTAAAATTTTTTTTATCTTTTTCAAATCAGCCATGCAAGCCCCTTTTTTTCGCAAACGCAAACAGAAGATAGTTTATTATAGCACGTATGTGAAAAAAAATCAATACCCCCGCCGATAACTTGTGTGCATAATTGTATAAAATTATAATCAACTGAAATCAAAGGTCTGTATAAAAATTTTTTGATAAAAAAATTGCATAGTTATATTTTCATTGAAAATATAACTATGCAAAAATGATAAATTATGCTTATTAAACTATGCGATATAAGGCTGAAAAGGAATAATAAAAGCCGCAAAGATTTAAGTAAACTTTGCAGCTTTTATTTTATTATTATTTAAGTTTGTTCTTTACGCAGGCTTCGTAAGTGAGGACGGTTGCCGCGACGCCGACATTTAAGCTGTCACACTTGCCGAGCATCGGTATGGCAATCATGGAATACTCGCCGTCATACCACTCTCTCGTCATTCCGTAGCGTTCGCTTCCGACAATCAGAGCGGTATTTTTGCCGAACGGCTCGTCATAATAGAAATGTTCGGCGCGGGTATCGGCAAGATAGACTGTGAACCCGTGACTGTACAGCCACTCGCGGCAGGCCGAAACGCTTTCGAATTCAAAGATAGGAACGGTGAGCACTGCGCCCTGACTTGATTTTATGAGTTTGGGGTGAGTCATGCGAACCTTGCGGTTGCAGAAAAACACTGCGTCTGCGCCCGCACCGTCGGCCATGCGCAGCATCGTGCCCGCATTACCCGGAATTTCAACTCCGTCTATTACGAGAATTACCGCCTTTTCAGGCGGAACGAAGGTTGAAATATCGTGCTGAGGGAGCGCGGCAAGCGCCATAATGCCATCGGGCTGACCTTTTTCCGAAATTTTTTCGTATACCTTTGCCGAAACGGAAAATCTGTCCTGCGTGCGTGCCGACAGATTTTTTATAAGTTCCGCCACTTCAGGCGTGCGGATATGTTCGGGGCAGACTATAAGGCACTCTATATGTGTGCCGAATTTAAGGCACATCGAGGCAAGCCAGATACCCTCCGCAACAAACAGTTTCTGCGGGTTGGGTTTGGTGTTGGAAATTACACCCTTCACTCTCTTGATTATGCCGTTATGTTCGCCTATCGGAACAAAATTAAGTTCTTTTAAAAGCTCTTCGGGATTGACCATAATATTATAAAGGGCGCACTCATTGCGCCCGTTCAAAAAAATCAGAATTCGAGGAGATTGAGTCCTATTTCATCGCTGAACTTTCTGTCAACTCTGCCCTCTGCAACATCGATAACCAATTCGCAGGTTGCGGAAACATAAGCGCTGTTGAGGTGACCGCCGAATACGTGTCCCTTGGAATCGGCCGCACTCATATGCAGATGTGAATAGTACTCACCTTCCTTTTCGGTAACGTTGCCGAGGAGGGAAACTATTTCATAGTCGCCGCTGAACGAATTTGCCTTATAAGTTTTGCTCTCGGGCGAAAATACGCCTACCGTAAATTCGCCTACCGCACCTATTGCCGAAACAGAGGCGAGGGCAACACCCTCTTTAAGGCATATAACTTTAAGCTGTTCGCAAATTTCTTCGCCCCTGTCTATGCGGGCAACGATTTTATCAGAAAAAACTCTGTATTCCATATTTATACCTTCTTAAATATATTCAGGTTAGCAAATTCAGTTTGCTTTTTCCATTACAAAGTTAGTAAGGAAAACTCCATGCCGTTCCACACTCTGTTCTTTAACAACCTTGTAACCTCTTTTTTCAAAAGGCTCTGTCACAACAAATGGTTGATTTTTGACGAGAAATAGCGTATAATAATAGTAAGAAACAGTACCACCGAAGGAGGTAATTGGATATGCCTACTATCAAAGACGCATTAGATAT
>DVMA01000034.1 GCA_018715195.1 Candidatus Coproplasma excrementavium
TTACGGTGCGGCTGTCTTAGCCTTAATATTTAAGAATTTGCGGACGTACCGGACGAGCTGCCCGATGTGCTCGTGGAACTTGAACTTACACTCTGGGTGAGACTGGTGAGGTCGCTGAATCTGTCTTCATATACGTTAACCGAAGTATCCTTCTGGTAGAGATTCTGTAAAAGATTGCTCTGCAGCGTTGTGGACGCATTGGTCATTTCCGAAGATTTAAGCGACTGATAGAACTCGTATTCAAAGGTGCCTTCCTTGTTCATATTGGCAACCCAGTCAACATCCGCATAGACATTGCCTGCATCGAATACGTAAGTTACATACATAAGGTGCCAGCCGTAGTCGCCTGCGCAGACGATGAAGCTGCCTACGCCTTCCCTTATTGCCTGCTGAGCGGCATACTCAAATTCCTTGATGTAGCTGGTCGAATATGCGCCTACGCTGTAACCGATATACTGCGAAAGCACGGCGGTATCGGTGGTGTATGCGTACTGCAGTTCGTTTACTGCGCTGAGCGCCTTGTAGTAATCGGAAGTTTTGTCCATAAGTGCGGATGCAGTAAACTGACCGAGGTCAACCTTGCCTGCCGCATATATGAACTTGGAATAATCTACATCAGACTTGTCGTCAAGAGGGTCGGTGTTGAAGTTCTCAACTGCGTAGAATGCACTGTTGCCTTCGGTTGCAGTTGTTTCTGCCTTGCCGTCCGCCCAGTAATTCCAGTTGACCTTGCCATCGCCGAGCACGAAGTTGAGATAACCTTCAAACTCGTTGAGGAGACCGTCAATGTTGATGTAGTTGGGAAGAAGCGTATAGCTGTCGTCACTGTTCTTTACGGCTCTGCCGTTGTAAGAATAGAGACCTGTGTACTTATCGAGGGATTCATACCTTTCATTGTTGGTATCCATAAGGTTATCTTCAAAGAAAAGTATGTTGCGGTAGCTTTGGCCGCCGTTGTAATAGTCGAGGCCGCTCTCTTCAGCGTTAAAGCTGTAATCAACGCCGCCGTTGAACCATGCAGAGCGCTGGTCGGTACCCTGTATGCCTGCAAGGAGATTGTTGCGCATCTGATAGTAGCCGTTCTGGTCTATCGCGTCGTTTTCAAGAAGAGTCGAATAGGTTGAAAGCAACGTGGACTGTGCAGAACTGAACGGAAGCAGAATATTGTAAACGTAGCCGAACTTGTTTTCGCTACCCTTTACCTCTGGTGCGTAGAGCACGAAGGACGTATCGGAGAGCGAACCCATAGCCGATTCAAAGTTATCGGAAGAGGAATCATAGTTGGCCGTCTGCTGCTGAAGAATTTCGTTGTATCTTTCGGCAACGTAATCGGCATCTATGCTGGCCTCGAGGTCGGCTTCATAGAAGTCATAGTAGTTGGAAAGTACCTGACGGCGGAGCATAGTTACGTACTCATCCTGCACGTAGCTTAAGTTCCATACGTCGGTTATATCGTCATCATCGGCGATGAGATAGTTGGCGTCGAGCATCTGAATGAACTCGTTATAAGCGCGGCGTCTTGTAAGACTTGTCGTGCCTTCGAGCGCGTCATCCTTATATTCACCGCTTTCGGGAAGAGAGTTCTTGCTGTAACCCGTGTAGATATCGTAATCGAGCGCGCCATCCTTTACGGGATAGTAATTCTCTACCTCCGTATCCACTCCGTCGGGAAGTGTTGCCGAGGAAGTTTTGTCGGCAGAGTCGGTATCGAGAATTGTCTGTTCGTAGCTGTCGATGGTGTTGTTTATGGAAGACTTTATGGTGTACTGCACCAGCGTGACATAGTCAACGTTCTCTTCCCCTTCCTTGTCGTCGGCCTGGCTCTGATAACTGAGCAACGCTTCGTATCTTTCAGCGTCAGATTTGCCCGTGAACCAGCTTACCGCATCGGCTGCGCTTGTTACCTGGTACTTATCTTCAACCATGTCACGAAGGGTTGCCAAAGTTGCATACTGAATGAGAATTTCGTTGTTGATAAGCGTTTCGGAAAGCGTTTTGAAGGCTTCGCCGTAAGTGCTGCCGTTCTGAACGAGGGACGCACCTGCACTCAGGAAATAAGCTACAAGGTCGCGCTTATAGATGGCCGTGCTGGAAGAAATGGCGCCCGCATAATCTTTGAGTCCGGAATCGAGCTTTTCAAGGTTCTCCGAACTGCCGATGTTTACTTCGGCGATTATCTGCTGCATATCAGCCTGTGCATCGGCCGAAACGAGCGAGCAACCTGCAAGCGTTACGGAAGATGCAACCGTAGCCGCCATGATTATCGATATAATTTTGTACTTCTTTTTCATCAAAGTTTTCTCCGCGATGAGTTGTGCCTGCTGTATACCCGTGCTGTATCGCACAAATACCTTATCATTATATAATAATTTAAGCAGTATAGCAAATCTTTTTTCTAAATTTTAGGTGAAACTTGCGGCAAATTTTAAAAATTTTGTCATTTCCTGCATCGTTCTTGCAGGGTTTTTGCGAATTGCGAAGTTTATTCTGGGCGAATTTGTCATTGAAACCTGAATATAGCCCGCAAATTTATCCATTGCGGCGTTCAGACGCTTATCCGCAAGCGCGGAAACGGCTGAAAATTCTATATACGCCTCCTTGGAACTTACGCCTATCTTGCTTACCGAGAACACTGCGGCATACGCCTTCATTACAGCGATAAGCATGAGGTTGTAGACTTCGTCGGGAATGGGTCCGTAGTTCTCCTCTATGGAAAGGCATACACGGTTGTAGTCCGCTACCGTCCTTATTTCGGCTATCTGCTTGTAGCAGTCCATTCTGCCCGCGGGTGATTCTATATAGTTTTCGGGGATGTATGCCGTGGCCTTTATGTCCAGTTCGGCAATGGACTCCCTCTTGCCCGACAGCTCCTCTTTGAGCATCTTGGAATAAAGTTCGTAGCCGACTTTATCCATATGCCCGTGCTGCTCCGCGCCGAGCACGTTGCCCGCTCCCCTTATTTCCAGGTCGCGCATTGCTATCTTGAAACCCGAGCCTAGCTCTGTGAACTGCATTATGGCCTTCAGCCTTGCGGCGGCGTCGGAGGTCATTACCTTTTCGGGTTTGTAAGTGAAATAGGCCTGCGCAAGTCGGTTGCTTCTGCCCACCCTGCCGCGCAGCTGATACAGCTGGGAAATGCCCAGTCTGTCGGCGTCTATCACGATTATCGTGTTGGCGTTAGGCAGGTCAATGCCGTTTTCAATTATCGTCGTCGTGACCAGAATGTTTTTTTCACCCTTGTAAAAGGCCATCATATTGCCTTCAAGCTGGTCCTTATCCATTCTGCCGTGCGCATAGCAAACCTTGCCTTCGGGCACAATTTCGGCTATTTTGCCCGCAAACGTTGAAATTGTTTCAACGCGGTTGTAGAGTATGAAAACCTGACCTCCGCGCGAAAGTTCCCTTACGCAGGCATCGCGTATGAGCGTCTCCGTCTCCTCCACCACATAGGTCTGCACGGGCATGCGCTTCTGCGGGGGCGTGTTTATGGTGCTTATGTCCCTTATGCCAGAAAGCGACATGTGCAGGGTACGCGGTATGGGAGTAGCCGTCATTGTAAGGCAGTCGATATCGCTTTTTATATGCTTTATCTTCTCCTTGTGCTCTACGCCGAAACGCTGCTCCTCGTCAAGTACCAGAAGGCCGAGGTCATAAAATTTGACGTCGTCGGAGAGCAGTCTGTGAGTGCCTATGATGAGGTCAATATCTCCGTCTGCAAGCATTTTCAGAGTCTGCTGCTGCTCCTTGGGCGTCTTGAAACGGTTGAGCTTTTCAACCCTCACGCCGAATTCCGCAAAACGGGCGCAAGCCGTATTGTAATGCTGTTCGGAAAGTATGGTGCTGGGGCACATTATTGCGGCCTGCTTGCCGCCGAGTATGCAAAGATATGCCGCGCGGAGCGCAACTTCCGTCTTGCCGTAGCCCACGTCGCCGCAGAGCAGTCTGTCCATAACCTTGTAAGAGCACATATCCGCCTTTATTTCGGCTATCGAGCTGAGCTGGTCGGGCGTCTCCTCGTACTGGAAAGCGTCCTCAAATTCCTGCATCATAACGGCGTTTTCGGGAAACTTATACCCCCTGCGCGAACTGCGCTCGGCATAGAGTTTTTTGAGGTCGAACGCCATCGTCTTTATGGACTGGCGCACGCGCTCCTTTATTCTTTCAAAGTCCGCACCGCCTATCTTGGAGAGCTGCGGGTCGTCCTGGCCGACGTACTTTGAAAGTATGTCCATCTGCTCTACTGGCACGTACAGCACATCGCCGCCGCGGTATTCGATGGAGATATACTCCTTTATTCCGTCGGTCGTCTCTATCTTCTGCGTGCCTGTTATTTTGCCTATGCCGTGTTTTTCGTGAACGGCGTACTGCCCGATTTCTGGCGCGGTGAACATATCGCCGCGACGGCGGCGTATGCGCTTTGCCGAAGCCGCCTTGGTATACAGATCGCTGCTGCCGAGAATTACCAGTTTGCTTTCGTGTATGATAATTCCGTGAGCCATCTCCTCACTCGTCACGGATATGCCTGAAAGCGCATATACGCTGTCAGGCAGAGGATTTACGGGCAGACCCGCCTCAGTAAACAGTTCGGTGAGTTTTTCCGTGCGGGAGGGCGTGCCGCTGAATATGAGTATGCGGTAACCGCTCTTTATCCAGTTGCGCGCATCCGTCAAAAGAGCCTCGAATACGTTGAGATAGGAAGGCGCGGGAGTTGCGCGGAGCGTATAAGTTTTAAGCGGCTGAAAGAAGAAAGTGCTGCCGAAAAATGTCTGCAACGCCACTCCGCGGAAAGCAGAAATATGTTTTAAAAGCGCGTCCTCTGAAACAAGCTGACCGAGCGAAAAGTCAAACACCTCTCCGCCCGCTTTAAGTTCGTTGAATCTGTTTTCGTGCTCGGAGTAAAGCCCCTGAATTTTATCGTGAATGAGCTTACAGTCATCAAAATACAGCGTTGTTCCTTTGGGAAGGGCGTCAAAGAGCGTTGCGGCCGAAGAAAGCACGGGCATTAAAAACGACGCTCCCGCAAAGGGCGCACCGCCCTCCGCCTTTGCCATTATGTCGTCCGCTATGGAACGCGCCCTGTCGTACGCCTTTACGTCGGGAAATTTCTTCAGTCCCTGGGAAAGCGCCTTTCTTACGGTGGGCAAATCGTCCGCGGATATGACTGTCTCCGCGGCCGATACTATTTTAATGGAAGAAACCTCGGCAAGGCGTTCGCCCGATACCGCGTCGTAGGGGCGTATTTTTTCCACCGTGTCGCCGAAAAAGTCAATGCGGACGGGATTTTCGCAGTTTATGGGGAAGATGTCAATTATGTCGCCGCGCACGGCGAATCCGCCCTTTGCCTCCACCTCGTATTCGCGGGTATATCCCATCGATACAAGTACCGAGGACAGCGAGGTGTAGTCGCATTCATCGCCGCACGAAAACGTGAGAGATGACTGCTTTGCGGGAAACAGCTGCATTGCCGCCTCTATGTCGCAGACGACAATTCTCGCACCCGAATATATCCTCTCCGCGGCGGTAAGCCTTGAAAAGAGCGTATCGCGGGATACTGCCTCCTTATACAAAAGCACATCGTCCTTTGCGGTCAGAAGTACAGCCTGCTCGCCCGAGAGAGCGGAAATCGATTCTGCCGCCCTTCGCGCCGAAACGGAATCGGCAGTGATATATACGAAGTTGCCGCGGTTGAGCGAAGCCGTCAGATATTTGTGCGGCTCCTGCACGCCGAAAACCGCCGTCGGCACGCCGAGGCGGATATCGTTTTCAAGGGACAGATAGTCCCCTCCTAAATTTTCGTAAGAAAAAAATCCTCTTTTTAACAATTTATTACCTGATAATGCGCCGCAAGCGGCGTTAAAGCATGTCGGGATAAAACTTTCGGCAAGGCGCGTAAAGCCATTGCACAGCTCTCAGTCAGACTGAAAATTTTGTTTCAGTAAACAAAACAAGGTCTGAAAATCAGCCGTTGTATTTTGTCATTACGTCTTCAACGGGCATGCCTTCGGCAAGCTTTACCGCGGCCTCTGCCGCTCTGCCGCATGCCGAAATGAACAGCTCGTAGTCCTCTTTGCGCACCTCGGCAAGCACGTAGTTTATTATGGGAATGTTTACCTCGCTGTCGTGTATGCCTATGCGTATGCGCGCAAAATTCTGCGTGCCTATTTCGGAAACTATCGAGCGCATTCCGTTGTGCGTGCCTGCGCTGCCCGAGGGGCGTATTCGTATTTTGCCCTTGGGAATGTCGTAGTCATCGTATATAACGACAAGGTTTTCGGGTCCGACTCCATACTTTGCAAGCAACTGCTTTACGGCAACGCCGCTTAAATTCATATAGGTCAGAGGGCGTGCAACGACAATTTTTTCGCCGTTTACGTACGCCTCTGCAATGTATGAGGAGCACTCCTTCTTTTTGAATTTTGCGCCCAGCAGCGCGGCCGCGTCTGCCGCGGCGTTAAAGCCCATATTGTGGAAAGTTCTGGCGTATTTTTCTTCGGGGTTGCCAAGCCCCACTATTATATACATATTATAATAACTCTGCCTTTAAATCAAAACACAAAATTTATTCAAAACGCCACAGCGGTTAACTGTGGCGCGGTAAAAATCAGTCGTAAATTTTCGACATGGGTTTATCGAGATATACGTTTTCAATTGCCGATGCAAAGATGGGTGCGGTGGAAATAATCCTGAACGAAGGAAGCATCTTCTCTTCGGGAATGTTGATTGTGTCGAGGATGGCAAGTTCCTGTATGGGGGACTGTGCAAGTCTCTCGATTGCGGGACCAGAGAGCACGCCGTGCGAGCAGCATGCGTAAATTTCCTTTGCGCCTGCATCTTTGAGCGCCTTTGCGCCCTGCACTATCGTGCCTGCGGTATCTATCATATCGTCGACCATGAGGCAGTTTTTGCCTTCCACGTCGCCGATTATGTTCATAACTTCCATCACGTTTGCCTTGGGACGGCGCTTATCGATTATGGCCATCTTGGCATCCATGCGGGCGGCAACCTTCCTTGCGCGGGAAACGGAGCCTATGTCGGGGGAAACGACAACGAAATTGTCGTCTACCTTAGGTTTGAAGTAGTTGTAAAGCGTGGGGCCGCCGATAAGGTTATCGAGGGGAATATCGAAAAAGCCCTGTATCTGCATGCAGTGCAGGTCCATTGTAAGAACTCTGTCTGCACCTGCGGATGTAATGAGGTTTGCAACGAGTTTAGCCGTTATGGGCTCACGCGAGCGCGCCTTTCTGTCCTGCCTTGCGTAGCCGAAGTAGGGAATTACAGCGGTAATTCTGCCTGCGCTGGCACGCTTTGCGGCGTCAATCATTATGAGCAGTTCCATAAGGTTGGTGTTTACGGGTGCGCTTGTGGACTGAACGAGAAAGACATCTTTGCCTCTCACCGTTTCGTCATAGCGGACGTAAATTTCGCCGTCGGAAAAATGCGTAACTTCCATGTCGCCCAAAGTGGTGTTCAGCCTGGACGCGATGGCCTGAGCAAGAGGCTTGTTAGAATTGCCGGAAAAAATCTTTATCTCGCTGCCGTGATTAATCATTTTTAGGATATTCCTCCGAAATGCTTTAGTATTTTAAGCATGCCGCTTTACCGCGGTCATAACTTTTGTTTTCGGTATTGAATTTTTGTTTTTAAGCCGTAAAGGCATAAATTATTTTAAAGGTTAAACGCCCCGTTGTCAACCTTAACGGGCAACATTGCAAAATATTTTTTCACACATATTTTGCAAAAATTTTACATTTTCCGGATTTTAAGATTGGTTGCGCGCATAGCTGTAAAATATTAAAAAATTTTTGCAATGTAACTTCTGATTGTATGCAGTTATTGCTGCTCTGAATTGCCTTCCACGCAACTTTCCCCTTCGCTCTGCGGGCAGGCGGGCTGTTTTTTGGTGCGCTCCCTCATCTCGCTGAAAAAGCTCGAAAGTATTGCCGCGCACTCCTTTTCCATAACTCCGCCCTGCACCTCCGCCTTGTGGTTGAGTATGCCGGACCCCGCAATGATTTCCGTAAGCGAACGGCCCTTGGCCTCGTACGCGCCGAAATAGACTTTTTTTATGCGGGCGTTTAAAATTGCGCCCATACACATCGGACAGGGCTCCAGCGTGACATAAATTTCACACTCTGGCAGACGCCAGCTTTTAAGTTTGCGGCAGGCCTTTTCTATCGCCTCTATCTCCGCGTGAGCGGTGGCTATCTGCCTCGTTGTGCGGCGGTTGTGCCCGCGGCCTACCACTTTGCCGTCGCATACGACTACCGCGCCTATGGGAACTTCTCCCTCTTTATACGCTTTTTCGGCGCACTTCAATGCGCTCTTCATAAATTTAACGTCCATATCGTTCTGTGAAAAATTTCAGTGCGTTGTAGCACTTTTTAAGAAAGTGTATATCTTTTATCGGGTGAGTCAACTCATCCGAACCGCATTCTATCGTATAGGAAGGAATGTTCAGCCGCAAAAGGCACCAGTCCTTGTATCCGCCCGCAGAGCCGCTTATTTTTACCGCACGGTAACCCGTGGACTGCGAAAGTATCTTTGCCCCTTTTTCGTCGCCACGACCTTCAAACTCCCAGTATATCTCCTCACCCTTCGTATGAAAGGAAAAGGTTGCAGATGGCATTATTTTTAAGGTAAACCTTGCAAGAGCCTTGCTTTCCGGTTCGGAGAGCGGATAGTCGCCTATGCAGTTTTCCGCCCCTCTTACGCGGGTATTTTTGCGCCCGCTGCCCCAGAGCGCGTCAAAATTGCAGTTTAAGTCCACTCCTCGCGCATTGGCCTTCCAGAGCGGAGCACTTTCCTGCGAAATGGCAGCCCCGTCGGGATTGACGAGCGGAATTATCCAGCCGCCCCAGTCGGGAGATAAGCCAAGTTTTATGTGCTTGAGCGCAAGCCGAGCCGTTATGTATTCCCTGCCGTGGACGGCGTATGCCGCAATAAGCTGTCTGCCTAAAATATTGCCGACATACATTGCAAATATCGCCCTGCCGAGGAGTGAATAGCCGATTATGCACTTCTTGCCGCCGTACTCCGAATAGAATTTTTTCACTTCTTCATATACCATATAAATATGATATTCTCAAAAGTCAGATTTTATGGCGCGAGATCACAAGGCTTTATTTATGGTACTCCGACCCGCTGTTAATCATGTATGCGCGGTAAATCTGTTCACACAGCACAACGCGCATAAGCTGGTGGGGAAAAGTCATATCCGAAAAGGACAGTCTGAAATCGGCCGCATTTTTGACCTTTGCCGAAAGACCGCAGGACGAACCGATTATAAAGGTCACCTCGCTGCCCCTGTCGTACTGTTTTTTCAGTTCGGCAGCCAGTCCCTCGCTGGAAAGTTTTTTTCCCTCCACGCACAGCGCGATAATGTATCCCTTCGCCGCACGAAGAATGTCGTCCGCCTCGTCCTCGGGGGTGCGCCCCTCGGCTATTTCGCGGATGTTGAAACTTACAAAGCGCGAAAGACGCTTTGCATACTCCGCAACCGCTTCGCGGTAAAAACTTTCCTTTATTTTTCCGACGCAAACTATGTTTACTTTCTGCATATCACGCAAACAGCCCCGCTATCCATAAAATTACAAGCACCGCAATTCCCGCCGAGGAAGCAAGGAAAAAGTCCTTTATTCCCTTTTTGCCGTCAACGCGCACGAGCGCGGCGCCCCTGAACATAAGCACAATCGCGGCAATCAGCGAAAGGGTTGAAAGCACAGTGATTGCCGATGCAGCCCAAAGAGGCACCAAATCGAATATCGTGCCCGACGTGTCACCGCCTGCGGCCTGCATTATTATTATCACGGCGTTATTGAGAAAGTGCGCCAGCATGCACGGTCCTACCGAGCTGGCGCGAACGGCAAGAAGAGCAAACGCACAGCCGCAGATAAACTGATAAATGGTCTGCAACGCGCTTGCGTGGAAGAGCGCAAAACACATTCCGCAGAGAAGTATTGAAAAAATTTCGCCGATATCCTGCTTTATGCTCTGCAGAATTACTCCGCGGAAGAGAGTTTCCTCCGCAAAAGCTGGAATGACAGCCATCACAAGCAGAGCAAGCGCCACTCCACCGCCCGAGAGGTCGGGAAAGTATGAAGGCTGATTTTTATAGCCGCAAAGCCTTAAAAGCCGTTCAAAGCCGACGTTAAGCCAACTGAGCGTGAACAGCAGTCCGAATGCAAGCAAAACTGCAACGATATACCACCTTACCCCCTGCCTTGCGGGTATTTTCAGCGGCATGAGCTCGCCAAAAGGCACCTTGCGCACTTTAAGCACAATTGCAATGCCCGCCGCGGCGGCTATCGGCGCAACGAGATAGTTTATGTAGATTACGGCGTCGCTTGTTTCGGCCGAAACGCCGAGTACGCTTACTACGATGGAATAAATGAGACTTAAAAACAGATAAATGACAACGGTAGCGCTGAAAACCAGTCCTCCTGTGAACGCTCCGCCGCTTTTTTGATTTTCCATATATCAAATTATAACGTAAAACGCCCGTCAAGTAAAATAATTGATTTACTTTTATCGCAAAAAGTATTAAAATAATTTATATATAAGGAACTTCACATATGAGAATTGTAAACACGAAAGATATTGAAAACGCTGTATACCGCGCGGCTCTCACCGCGGGCGTGAACCTTACGTCATCTTGCAGGGACGCGCTTGAAAGTGCCTATTCTGAAGAGGACGAAGGCGCGGCAAAATTTGCGCTGGGCGAGCTGATTGAAAACAGCGAAATTGCAAAAAAAATGCAGATGCCCGTCTGCCAGGACACGGGAATGGCTGTCGTCATTCTGGAAATCGGCAACGAAATATTCTTTGAGGGAGCACCTCTGTCCCTGGCCGTGAACGAAGGCGTGCGCAGAGCCTACCGCGACGGATATTTCAGAAAATCGGTATGCGACCCGATAACCCGAGTAAACACCACAGACAACACTCCCGCCGCTCTGCATACGGAGATTGTTGCGGGCGATAAAATAAAACTCACCTTTATGCCCAAGGGATTCGGCAGCGAGAATATGTCCGCACTTTACATGCTCAAACCCGCCCAGGGCGTTCAGGGAATCATAGACAGCATAGTGGAAACCGTGAAAAAAGCAGGTTCGCGCCCCTGTCCTCCCATATATGTCGGCGTCGGCATAGGCGGCACGTTTGACGGTTGCGCATATCTTGCCAAAAAGGCGCTCACGCGCGATATAGGCACGCACAGCGACCGCGCAGACATCGCCGCTATTGAGAACGAGGCGCTGAAGCGCATAAATGAACTTGGTACAGGGTGCCAGGGCTTTCACGGAAAAGTAACGGCTCTCGGCGTAAGCTGCGAATGGGCTCCCACCCACATTGCAGGCCTGCCCGTTGCCGTAAACATTCAGTGCCACTGCGTGCGCTGCGTGAAGGAGGAATTATGAAAAAGCTTACCCTTCCCCTGACAAAAGAAGACGTGCGCAGCCTGCATGCGGGCGACAGCGTACTCATAAGCGGAACAATTCTCACCGCGCGCGACTGTGCGCACAAGCGCATAACAGAATATCTGCGCGACGGCAAAAAGTTGCCCTTTGAACTCAGGGACGCGATAATTTATTATGCAGGTCCCTGCCCCGCCAAACCCGGAATGGCTTCCGGCAGTTGCGGCCCCACCACTTCGGCAAGGATGGACAGTTTCGCGCCTTCTCTTCTCGACCTTGGTCTTGGCGGAATGATAGGCAAGGGTGAAATGTGCGAAGAAGTCGCCAAAGCGCTTGTAAGAAACACCGCCGTATATTTTGCGGCGATAGGCGGCGCGGGCGCGCTGTACGGCAACGCCATAAAAAAGAGCGATTGCATAGCCTTTGAAGACCTGCTCTCCGAAGCCGTTTACAGACTGGAAGTAAAAGATTTTCCCGCTGTTGTTGCAATGGACTGCCACGGCGGCAATATATACAGATAAAAACGCGGTCAATCGATTGACAAAGCGGGCAAAGACATTTATAATCGAATTAGTTAATTTTTAAAGGCAACGACCGGGACAGACGGACCATTTACACCGTTCAAAGAGAAAAGAATCCGCAGGCTGAAAGGTTCTTTAACGGCAAGGTACGGTATTCACCCGCGAGCCGGTGGGGCGAAATGCAAAAAGTAGTTCCTCCCGCACGTTCTGCGTAAAAGGACTCAAATCAAGGCGGAAATAAATTCCGCAGAATTCAGGTGGTACCGCGTTAGCTTTGTAAGTTATCGCCCTGTGCTTTAAGCACGGGGCGTTTATTTTTTTGCAGGAGATAATTTATGCAGGAAATCATAAATACGGATGAAATAAAGTCAGCAATTGACCAGGCCGTAAAGGACATCAAATCAAGCGCCACGCTCCGCGAAATGAAGATGAAATTTCTCGGCAAGACAGGCGAAATTGCTGCGCTGATGAAAAAAATCAGGGAACTCCCTCCCGAAGAACGCCCCGCTACGGGCAAGATAATCAACGCCCTTCGCGAATGGGCGGAACAAAGATTTGACGAGTGCGAAGCCGCCGTAAAACAAGCCGAGCTTGGCGAACGCTATCTCAGAGAAAAAATCGACGTCACTCTCCCCGGCAAAAAGCGCAAAAAGGGTGCCTTCCATCCCGATACGCTCATTGTGGACGAGCTCGTCTCTGTATTTTCGGGCATGGGCTTTGAAATTTACGAAGGCCGCGAAATAGAGACCGACTACTACAATTTCACCGCTCTCAATACGCCCAAGGACCATCCCGCACGCGATATGCAGGATACCTTCTATCTCGGCGGCGATTTCCTTCTGCGCACGCAGACATCGGCAGGCCAGGTTCACGTAATGGAGAACAAAAAACCGCCGATAAAAATACTTTCCCCGGGTAAGGTTTACCGTCCCGATGACGACGCCACCCACTCCCCCA
The DNA here is from genome assembly GCA_018715195.1 of Candidatus Coproplasma excrementavium. Taxonomy (GTDB): domain Bacteria; phylum Bacillota; class Clostridia; order Christensenellales; family Borkfalkiaceae; genus Coproplasma; species Coproplasma excrementavium. Next base: position 12,887 of record DVMA01000034.1, read on the forward strand.
TGTTCTCACAGATGGAGGGTCTTGTGGTTGACAAGGGAATAACGCTGTGCGACCTCAAAGGCATGCTTGACGAGTTTGCAAGAAAAATATTCGGCAGCGGCGTCAAGACCAGGTTGCGCCCCTCATACTTCCCCTTCACCGAACCCTCGGTCGAAGTAGACGTAAGCTGCTTTGAATGCGGCGGCAAGGGCTGCAAACTGTGCAAGGGCACGGGCTGGATAGAAGTGCTCGGCGCGGGCATGGTAAACAGAGCCGTGCTTGAAAACTGCGGCATTGACCCCGACGAGTACACAGGCTTTGCGTTCGGCATGGGCATAGAGCGCATTGCAATGCTCAAATACGGCATAAACAACATGAAACTGCTGTTCGAGGGCGACGTACGCTTCTCCAAGCAGTTCAGGGAATAAGGAGGCACACGCATGAAAGCACCTTTAAGCTGGCTTAAAGATTATGTCGATATAGACGTCACCGCACAGGAACTTGAAGAAAAATTATTTTCCTGCGGTTTCGAAGTTGAAGAACTCATTAATGTAGGCAAAGATATTTCGGGCGTATACGTAGGAGAAGTTACAGAATGTGAGCCCGTAGAGGGAACGCACCTGCACGTATGCAAAGTCGATTGCGGCGATAAGGGCACATTCCAGATATGCTGCGGCGCCGACAACGTAAAGGTCGGCATAAAAGCCCCCGTAGCGCTTGAAGGCGCTACCGTCTATGCCACGGCTAAGGACCACGTAACGGTCGAAGGCGTTGTCAAAATCAAAAAAGGCAAGCTGCGCGGCATAGAGTCGTTCGGCATGCTCTGCTCGGGAACAGAACTGGGCGTAAACGGCGATATGTTCGACGGCGGCGACTATAACGGCCTTCTGATTCTCCCCTCCTCCTGCAAAAACGGCGAGGACGTAAAGCCCATTCTCGGACTTGACGACTACATCTTCGATATTGCAGTAACGGCTAACAGACCCGACTGCCAGAGCATTCTCGGCATAGCGCGCGAAGTTGCGGCCGTACTCGGCAAAAAACTCAAAGAACCCGACTACTCCTACACGGAGTCAAAAGAGAGCAACAAAAAAGTTGAGGTGAGCGTAGAGGCTCCCGAACTCTGCCCCAGATACATCGCTCACTATGTAAAAGATATAAAGGCAGGCCCCTCCCCCATATGGATGAGAAGGCGCCTCGCTCTGTGCGGACTCCGCTCCATAAGCAACATTGTGGATATAACCAACTTTGTGTTGCTTGAAATGGGTCAGCCGATGCACGCATTCGACCTCGACACCATAGAGGGCAGCAAAATTGTGGTAAGGCGCGCCCGCGACGGCGAAAAGATTGTTACCCTCGATGAAAAACAGTTTACTCTTACCCACGACAATCTCGTAATCTGCGACGGCGAAAAACCTGCCGCACTCGCAGGCATTATGGGCGGTCTCAATACCGAAATAAAGGATACTACCAAAGAAGTGCTGTTCGAAGCAGCCAAATTTGCCCGCGACAGCGTAAGAAAGACCTCCCGTTCGCTCGGACAGCAGTCCGATTCATCTGCGATATTTGAAAAAGGTACAAACGAATACACTACCGAACGCGCAATGAAAAGAGCTCTTCACCTCATTGAACAGCTCGGATGCGGCACGGTTACCGACATATCCGCAGACGTAAAGACGGAGTACTCCGACACAAAGCAGAAATATCTGCTTGTTGACCCCGAAAAAATCAACGCGCTGCTCGGAATAAAAGTTCCCATTGACGATATGAAGAGAATTCTTCTGTCGCTCGGCTTCGGCGTAGAAGAAAAGAACAACCTTTTAAACCTTGCACTCCCCCGCTACCGCGACGACATATTCGCTTATCCCGACATAGCTGAAGAAATCATAAGAATGTACGGCTACGACCACATCAACGGCACTTTCATGCCTACGGGTACGATAACAAACGGCGGATACAGCGAAAGCCAGCTTAAAGTCAAAAAGCTGAAAAATCTGCTCGTCTCCGAAGGGCTGTATGAGGTGTCAAACTATTCTTTCTGCTCCGAAAAGGACTACGATATGCTCCGCATACCTGCAGACGCACCCGAAAGAAAGTATATAAAAATTCTCAACCCCATAAGCGAAGAACTTTCGGTCATGAGAACAACCCTCGCCCCCTCAATGGTAAACACCATGCTCAGAAATTTAAAGCGCGGAAACTATGAGGGTGGGACGTTTGAAATTTCTAAGGTTTATATTGCAAAGTCACTCCCGCTTGATGACTTCCCCGCAGAAAAACTCCATGTATGCATAGGCATGTGGGGCAGCGCCGATTTCTTCAATTTAAAGGGCGTAATAGAAAATATTGCAGACACTTTGCACGAAAAGTTTGAATACGTAAGCGGCGAAAAGACCTTCCTTCACCCCGGCATAACGGCTGACATTATCTGCGAAGGCGAAAAGATAGGCTATCTTGGCGCTGTTGACCCCGCAGTACTTGAAAATATTGCAGCTGAAAGGCCTATGTATATTGCAGAGCTTGATTATGAATTGCTGGAAAAACATTCAAAACCTTTCAGATACACACCTATGCCCAAATTTGCCGAAATAGAACGCGACCTTGCACTGCTTGCCGACTCTGAAGTAACCTGCGCACAGATAGAAAAGGAAATATTCAACGCTTGCAAGTATGTGACGGAAGTAAACCTTTTCGATGTATACGTAGGCAACCAGATTGAAAGCGGTAAAAAGAGTATGGCATTCAACCTCACCTTCACCCCCGCAGACGAGCCTTTAAGCAACGAAAAGATTGACAGCTTTGTAAAGAAAATACTCTCAAACCTCAAATTCAAGCTTAACGTAACGCTCAGATAAAACAGTGAAACAATCAAAAGATTAGCGTTGTAATTAAGACACTACTTCTCTTTCAGAAAGAGTCCGTTTAATGCTTAAAAAATTCTTCTTTTAAATGCTTGATAAATTTCAAAAAAACAAGCACGTATAAGAAAATTTTACAAAGAAGAAACACGATAAATTACGTCATAACGGGCTATAAAAAAATATTGTCTTGATTATATAGTTATCAGCTTAATGCTAAAACTGAATTTAATATCATAAAAAATATTTTAAGATGAAAATCAGCGAGGGGCAGTTTAATCAGCCCCTCGCTTTCACTTTTAAAATGATATATCTACACTTTCATATAGTACTATGTCAGATATAATTTGGTAAAAAATCAGCTAAATCAGCTCGATTACAGGCGATTGTCCCGCCACCACACACTGAACAAGCGGAAAGTTGTAACTAAAAGAAATACGCCCCGTGGAAGGAAAACCACACGGCAAGACCTCGCATTCTGCCTTAGCAACAAGAGTAAACAGAGAAAAATTATTAAACGTCTCCACCACCCAGTCAGGAATAGTTATAATACCGCACTCATATCCAAAGCCAACCGTCACCTGCCCGCCTGTTGAACTTAAAGCGGGAATACCGGAAAACGCACCTGCAGAAAACTGCATACCCCCACCGACATTCTCATCAAAGAGTTCCCTCATACTGTAAGAGATTTCCGCAACCACGCTATTAAGAATTTGGGTATTCACACTGATTTTTACAACATTTCCATCAGCATCACGCTCTTCTTCCGTAATCGCGGGGAAAATTTTCATATCAGAAAGTTTTAAAGCAGTATAAGTACAGCATTTTTTTAAAGTTGACACGCAAAAATTTTTACAATTTTTATTTATCAGGTGTATCACGCTGCATCCCCAGGTTACTGAACAGACAATGACCGTCAGCACGACAAGTATTAAAACCAGTTTTGTTTTTCTCTTTTTTCTGTTCCCCACCCTGTTCACCGCCGAAGGTCTTCAAATCTTAAAACTATTATTTTTAATGTATTTAATCGTAAGAAGAATTATTACTTAAAACAAAAATTCACATCAGACACGACATTTGTTATGGTGAAAATTTATATAAAAAAATAACATAAAAATTAGTAAAAAACTATAGCACATAATCAAACTTTTAATTTTGTTTTATTTAAATTTTAATAATTTTACGCTTACTTCAGAATAAATTATAAATATTTAATTTATAGAAAAAATGCAGCAAAAACAGTTTAAAACAGCCATTTTTACCGCATTTACATCACACATAGTACTTCAGATGAGCTATTTATACTGAATATATACATAAATTATTGAATTTTATATAAGCAAAAAAATCAATTTATTTATAAATAAAAAAATACTTAAAACCCTGGTTGATTTTAAGTATTTTTCCCGCTTATTTTGTTTGGTTAATTTTATCTGATTTTATTGCCTGAATCAAAAGCATTTCCGCACGATGCACCTATTTTAAGATAACGGTTATTTACCGAATCAAAACTTATCGGGGTAAATTTTGCAGGGTCGATTTTTCCGTTTGCGTCAAGTATTTTCTCATCGGCGCTTACATTGACTATTCTGCCCAAAACAAGTCCGTCCTCAGTTATCTTTTCAAGTTCGCACTCAAGCGTCATAGGCAGCTCCTTGATTATCGGTGCATTGACGTATCCACTCCTCTCGGCATGGAAGCCTGCCCTTTCAAACTTATCTGTAACGTCGTTTGCCGAAACAATTCCTACATAATCACATTCTTTGACATGCGCCTCGTCTGCAACGCTCACAGTAAACGCCTTGTTTTCAATTATGTTTTTATAAGTTTTATGCGACTGTGACAGACTCAGCATTATCTGGTTTGCATCGCTTATGCCGCCCCAGGCAGCGTTCATCGCATCAGGTATGCCGTTCTTATCGTAAGTACCTATAATTAAGACGGGCATAGGATAGAGATATGTCTTTGCTCCGAAATTTTTTCTCATATCAAAAAATCTCCTTTTTTATTTTTCAGTTTATTTATAATTCGCGTTGCCACAGGTCAAACAAGATAACATAAAAATGCATTTAGTTATCAAACAACATTCAAAGACATTGACTTGACTTTTTTTACGTTGTATAATTTTAGTATGAATAACTTGATTTTAATCGGCATGCCCGCCTCGGGAAAGAGTACAGCAGGCGTGTTGCTTGCCAAAAAAACAGGATACGGATTCATTGACACAGACCTTCTGATACAAAAGAGTGAAGGCGCTCTTTTGTGCGATATTTTATCAGAACGCGGCGCGGAAGGTTTTATAGCCATTGAAGATAAAGTAAACTCCTCACTCGCGGCAGACAGATGCGTTATTGCCACGGGCGGCAGCGTAATCTACGGCGAAAACGCCATGAAAAACCTTAAATCTCTTGGAACGGTGATTTACCTCAAAGTAGGTCTGGGCGAACTTGAAAAGCGGCTCGGAGGTGAAGACATATTCGCAAGAGGCGTGGTTATGCGCAAAAAAGGCGAAACCCTGGCAGAGCTTTTGCAGGAGCGTGCCCCGCTGTATGAAAAGTATGCCGACATAACCATTGACTGCGACGGACTTTCGCTTGAGCAGACAGTTTCAGCCGCTGCTGAAGCAGCAAAAAAATACCGCATATAGTTGCAGAATCTGAAAATATATTTCATAGCGCCCCGATATGGCTACCATATCGGGGCGCTTTTGCATAATTATAATTTTTTATTCAAACGTTTAAACACACAAAATTTTACCCGATTTTAGCACCGAACTGCGAAAAAACAACGCGTGCGGAACCATTGCCGGCCGCCTCTTCCAACCCTTCGGGATTATTTATACGGCCAAGCCTTGTATAAGCATATGACGTTGAAAAGGTTTTATAGAACACGACCACGCAATCCGTTCCGAAAAGCATTATGTCGCCACACTTAATTTCATCAGGAGATGCCGGCTGTGAGCTGAGCGTAGTATCCAGATAGAAGTACTTTTCATTGCCGTTAAGCTCTCCCATTTCCATTGACAGCGGAAAAAGAGCAAGAAACTGCTCCGCAGCCTCTGTACCGCCTATCTCTGCCTCGAAATCTTTTCCGTTGACAGTCACGTTTACAATTTCATAGTTTACCATATCATCATCTCCGTCTGAACCGATATTACCATTCTCGCCAGGACGTATATTTTGTGCACAGGCCGATGTTACCGAAAACACAACCACAGCCGTCATGCATGCTGCCGCAAGCAAAACTTTTTTAATAAACACAGCTGAATCACCTCTGTAAATTACAGTTATATTCTAAGCCACGCTGCAATATCTGTCAATACCTGTGTTTTATAGCCGATATACCCGCAAAGCATACAAAAAAAATCCGCCGTGGAACGGCGGATTTTATGACTCAAGATTACTTATTCAGTTCATCCTTAAAGCCCTTGCCAGGCTTGAACGAGGGAATTTTGCATGCCGCAATGGTAATTTTTTCACCAGTCGCGGGATTTACGCCCGACCTCTCTTCGCGCTCCTTAGCTTCGAACGTACCGAAACCTACAAGCTGAAGCTTATCGCCGTTTGCTATTACATCCTTTACTGTTGCAACAAATGCATCGAGAAACTTTTCGGCATCGCTCTTTTTAAGTTCGGTATCTTCGGCGAGCTTTGCCACCAATTCACTTTTGTTCATACACTTTCCTCCTATGAACAATAAAAATTTAAAATGTAAGTTAATTATATCATACCCGCACAATAATAGCAACTATATTAACATATTTTATAAATGATTGTGGATAAAGCAACAAAACGCGGTAAATTTCGCCAAAATGGCAATTTTTTGCCGAATGAAACGGCCAATGTGGATAAAATAACATTAAAGACTCTCAGGCCAGGATGAAAAATTTTCTATCCTTCTGCCGCTACGCCGTAAAAGCAAACATGATACGGCCTCTTGCATATGTTAAGCTGTTTAAGCTTTTTACAAGGGTTTTATCTGATTTTAAACAGCAAAAAGGGAACGGAATAACCGTTCCCTTTTTGTCTGGTCGAGGCGACGGGATTCGAACCCACGACCTCTTGGTCCCGAACCAAGCGCGCTACCAACTGCGCTACGCCTCGCACTACCTGCCTATTATAGTATTTTTCCGCTCCGCAGTCAATTATTTGTCCATACTTTTTTGCAAGTTTTGTTACCTTATATTATATAAGCCAAATATGAAACGCAATAACATTATTTGTTAGTTTATACAATGTATAAGTTCCGCTAATGTTTAGATATACATAAATTTATGTATATTTATAAAATCTGCCACTTATTTTTTTTGACAGTGCCATTCAAAGATGATAATATTATGGTATTGAATTTTATCATGGAAAAGTTATACACATATCAGTTGAGATTTGCTGTCGGATATGCAGCCGGCAACGGTTACACTCACGGCAGTGAAAATATACAAAAAAGGAGCAGACAATGAAAAAAGTACATGGTACACATCGGTTCTTTTTTCTCGCAACGCTCATACTGATCTGTTGCGCAATGATCGTCTCCGTCATTTCGGGTTGTTCCGACAAGAAAACTCCCGAATCAGGCGATGAAGTAGGCACTTACTACTTCTACAATGACGACGACCAGAATCGCGAATATCAGCTGATCCTTGCGGAAGGGCTTAAATTCACATTTTTGCCTGAAAGCGGAGAAGGACACATTGGTTCTTACACGCTTACCGATGGCACACTGACGCTGACCGACGGCGAATGGACGCAGACTGCGACATACAACGACGACGAGACAATTTCGATCAGCTACAACGGTTTGCAGCTGCGCATGCTCAGAAAGATTACATACACCGTTACATTCGAAAGCAACGGCGGCAGTGCAGTGGCAGACCAGAACGTATTAAACGGCAGAACGGTTGCAAAGCCACAGGCAGACCCGACCTATGCGGGACATAAGTTCCTCGGTTGGTATGCTGACCAGGCATTCACCACCCCCTATCAGTTCAACGCTGTGCCCGTGACTGCCAACACCACGCTGTATGCGTGCTGGGCAGAATATTCTGCGGACGGCATTGAATACGAAATCAGCTATGACCTCGGCTACGAGGGTGCTGAAACCATTCCCTCCGAAAAGACGGCAGACGGCAAGCTCTATGCGGCTCCCACTCCCGCCGAGAGAGAAGGTTACACCTTTGCAGGCTGGTGGATAAGCATGGAGAACAAGGCAGACAGACTGACCTATGCATTCCAGCCTTCATCGGTAAACGGAAGTGACGGCACGGTATTCACCGCTGACACCACCCTCTTTGCCGTATGGAATAAAAATGACTCCCAGCTCTCTGCCGCTCCCGCGGTGAGCGTTACAAAGCAGGCAATCTCATGGCAGTCGGTTGCAGGCGCTTCGGGTTATCTGCTCACTGTAATCACCCCCGACGGCACCAGCTACTATGACAACGAAGTTCAGACCAGCACGACCGTTCCTGCAGGCGACATCTTCACCGAGACCGGCGTGTACAGAATTGAAGTTGCCACCAGAGATGCAGGCGGCAACGACGGTTCCGAAAGGGCTGTCCGCTACTTCGTAAACAACGGACTCGAAAGAGTTTCCGGCGTACACGTAATGGAGCCCAGCACTCTTGTTTACGACGGCGTCGAGGGCGCAGACCAGTATCTGATTACCATCGACTGCGGCAACAAGAGGCACAAACACACGGCGCTCAGCAACGGAACTTCCCTCTACTTCAACTTCGCAAACTGCGATATGCAGAAGGGCGGCATCAAGTTCACGATTAAGGCCGTAGGCGAAGGCTATGCTCCTTCAGAAACGACTTTCGTATATGAGCGCAACCTCACCTCAGTCACCAACGCTGACATAGAGAACGACGTTGCTACCTGGGACAGCGTTCCCGGCGCTGCTTACTACAAAGTAGAATGCGGCGAAAATACGTACAACTTAACCGATACAAAGTTCTCCTTCAAGGAGATGCCCGCAGGCAAGTACACCTTAAAGGTTACCCCCGTTGCAAGCGGATTCAACTCCCCCGATGCACAGGTACTCGAGTATGAAAAGACCACACCCGCGCTTCCCTCTGACATAGTGCTCAAAGACACTACCCTCAGCTGGACTGACACGGACGAAGGCGCTACATACAAAGTTGTATACAACGGAACTTCCACCGAAGTTGCCGCAGGAACAACAAGCATAGACCTCGCTACCATTTCCGGTCTTACCTGGTCGGAAGAAGCTGAATATTCCGTTCAGCTTGAAGTTACGAAGAACAACGTTTCCGCCCTCAGCGACGCGTTCACATTCGTATACAATGCACTCAAACCCACCCTCACTTATAAGAACAGCGTTCTTTCCTGGAATGCGGTTGCAGGCGCAGCAGGCTATCAGGTAAGAATCAACGGCTCGCTTGTTGCTACTCTTGAAGACGGCTCCACATCCCTGAAGCTGACAAGTCTTGAAGCGGAAGGCGCAAACAAGATTGAAGTTGTATTCCTCAACGAGCTCGGCATCGCTTCCGAACCCGCAACGCTCACCGTAAACGCTCAGGCAGTTACCTTCAACAGCGGCAACAGCAGCGTAACGCTCTACAAGGCTGTAGGCGATGAACTTACCGCTCCCCAGGCTGATTCGCTGCTCGGCTATCAGTTCGATGCATGGTACAACACCCCCAGCGGTCCCGCAACCAACGGCGCTGTATACAGCAATCCTTTCTTTGCAGGTCCCGGCGAACTCGTGCTCTACGCCAACTACAAACCCATGGAATACAATGTGGTTTACGAAGGCGATGACCTCGGCTCGCTCACCGGAACAGTTGTTTCCTACGGCGAAGACTTCACTCTTGACGTACCCACTTCTACCGAGGGCACCAAGGCGTTCGGCGGCTGGTTCAGCTCCCCTTACGGCGCAGGTATCGCTTACACGGATGCATACGGCAACTCGATTGCTCCCTGGAACATTGCAAAAGACAATGTAAAGGTATATGCATTCTGGGTAGATTCAGTGCTTTCGTTCACAGTTTACGATAACCAGGCAACCGTAAGCCAGGGTCCCCGTATCTCCCTCGTTGATACGATAACCATTCCCAAGGAATATAACGGCTCTCCCGTTACGGCAATTTCTGCTACCGCATTTGCAGGCTGCACGAATCTTACCGAAATAAATATTCCCGATACCGTAACCACCATACCCGTAACGGCATTCGACGGATGCTCCGCTCTTGAAAACGTAAACGTTTACAGCACCGGCGTTTCCTACTCCCGCTACGTATCGTATGACGGCGTTCTGTACGACCAGGGCAGCATAGGCGCACAGCAGGCAATTCAGCCTACCTACATGCCTTCCGCAAAGACCGGTTCGTACGTAATCCCCGACGGAGTTAAAATCATTCCCCGTTCGGCATTTGCTAACAGCAACATAAGCAAGGTTACTATCCCTGCAAGCGTTGAGACCATTCAGGCCGAAGCATTTGCAAACTGCATCAACCTTACTACCGTAATATTCACCAACCCCGGCGCATCCGGTTCTCTTACGATAGGTGCAAGGGCGTTCATGAATAACTTCTCGCTCGTTTCGATAACCTTCCCCGCAAGGCTTACCGACCTGGCCGTTGACAGAGTGGACGACGCCGTACTCGGCTCCTTCTCCTCCATTGACGACATCACGGCAAATTCGAGCGATGCATTCCTTATAAATAAAGACCTCATCGATGTAGAAAACGAAGGTGACCTCAAAGCCCAGCTTGAAGCCGTAAACGTTGCGGTTGGCAACAACACAACTTACAAGTCGGTTGACGGCGTACTCTTCCGCGGCAACACCCTCGTATACTTCCCTGAAGCAAAGAGTGCTGAAAACTACTCCATCCCCGCAGGCATTACAGCCATCGGCGAAAGCGCATTCTTCAACACCTCTCTTTCAGGCGACCTCGTTCTTCCTGCAACCGTTACTACGATAGGCAACTTTGCTTTCGCAGGCACGAACATCGAAACACTGAGATTTGCAGGCGACAGACTTGCTCAGCCCGTAACCGTAGGCGACTATGCGTTCTATGAATGCGGCGACCTTGAGAAAGTAACCTTTGACAAGAAGGCTGACGCAACAGAAACCACTCCCGCAACTGAAAACAGCAATGTAACTGTAATCGGCGTGGGCGCGTTCTACGAAGATGAATACCTGAACGAAATCACCATTCCCGCATCTGTAACTTCGATCGGCGAAAAGGCATTCGCACTCAGCTACAGCGACAGCCTTGACATCACCTTTGAATCAGGCAACGATGCAACGCTTCCCGAAATGAAGCTCGGCGATTCGCTCTTCTACAACCGCGAAATCGACACGCTCGTGATTCCTGCAAACGCAAGACTTAATACGGGCTTCTTCAACGGTCTCGAAGCAGGCACAATCGTAACTGAAAACAACCCCACTCTCCTCGGTACAGATGAAGGCGGTATCTATCTTCAGGAAAACAACGTTCCCGTTACCCTCCTTCTCTATTACGGACACAACACTACAACTTTCGAGTTCAAGAATAACGACGGAGAAGTTCTTGATACGGTAACCACCATATCCGCAGGCGCATTCGCCAATGCAGACGGCATCACCGCGGTAGTAATACCCGCAAGCGTAACCACTATCGGCGAAGAAGCATTCCGCGGCAACACAGAGATTGATACCGTAACGTTCACCGCAGGC
>DVMA01000035.1 GCA_018715195.1 Candidatus Coproplasma excrementavium
ATTTTGTTTATTTTATTGCAACTGCCAGGTCGCAATTTCATTATACAAAATCGGAGTTTTTCTTCCAATTCTTTATCGGTAAACCTTTCCTGAACCACGCGACTATCGCGTGGTTTTACTTATACAAAAAGAACAGGTCATGTAAAATGACCTGTTCTTTTTTGGTACTCCCGGCGGGAATCGAACCCACAACGGCCCCTTAGGAGGGGGCTGTTATATCCATTTAACTACGGAAGCATATTCAGTTTAACGATAAGTTGCAAACTGTTTTAAACGCCTTCAGCCAGTTAGCATAGCAAAGCCGCACCGACCAAAAAGCGATAGACTACAAAAAAATTAAAAACAATCTGATAATTTTTTAAGTCTTTGCAGGAGGCAAATATCTTTTTTATGAATATTTACGCATACAGCCAAACTCAACTTATGCAACGCAAATATAATACAATATATTGCAGAAAAAATCAATCATTTTTCCTTTGTTTGGCAATGTTTTTTGAATAAAACACGGCAAAAAAATGCTGTGCTTCTGCCTTTAGTTTTGTCTTTCAAAGCCAACTGATATTGCTTAATTAAATCAAGAGTTAAAAAACTTATGACAGCACAATAAAAATCAGATTTGCAAAAAGTTGAAAATATTTGCCAATTATCCCCTAAAATACAGCGATTATATCACACATAGTACTTTGAAAAACTGCGCAAACCCTTTTTCAGTCGTGTTTAAGACTGCCATAAGGTACGGGGCGGGACGGATTGGCATTGTGGTCAGAAATCATTTTTTCCATCCATACCATGTCGTACCACCTTCCGAATTTGTTGCCGCAGAGTCTGAACGTACCGCAGAGCGTAAAGCCAGATTTCTTATGAAAATTTATGCTGCCATAGCCGAGGTACTCGTCCTCCCCCTGCGCGGGACTGGCTATGCACGCATACATATTTTTTATGCCCTGATTTTTAAGACGCTCTTCCAAGGCGGCATAAAGCGCGGCGCCCGTTCCTTTGCGCGCAAATCCTGGCTTTACGTACACCGTTGTTTCGACTGCCCAGTCGTATGCGGACCGGTTTTTGAATGTTCCCGCATAGCAGTACCCTACTGCTTCTCCGTTAAATTCCGCCACAAGATACGGATAGAAAACCATTATACCCTTCATGCGCTCTGCGAACTCTTTTTCTGTGGGAGCCACGTCCTCGAACGTGATGGCTGTGTTGTTTACGTAGTAGGCATATATTTGCGAAAGTTCAGCAGCATCTGAAAGCGACGCCTCTCTTATTACAATATCTTCCATAGTTTCACCTTAAAAGGGCTGTTTTTTAGTACCGCGAACAAGTACGGGCACTGTTTGTCTTAATAAGGCAGACATAAAATGAGCGCGCCGCGCAATTCGGCGCGGCGCGCTCAACAAGGGTTTTTACGCCACTTTTTCAATAAATTTGATGTTGCCTTCAAAGAAGTTATGATTTGCAAAGTAATCGCACTTGATTACCGCGTCAAGCATTTCCTGCTTGTCGTAATAGTCCGCCGCACGGTACAGAAAGTCAAGCACGTAATCGCCGAAGCCGCCCTCGCTGTACGTTTCGTCAAACGGGTAACAAGCCCACTCGCTGCCGTTTTCCACGTAGACATCTATTGTGGAGAAGTAAATATCGTCCTGGAAGATACCGGATTCGTGGCTTACAAACAAGCTTTCAAGCTTTGAGAACATGCTTACTCCGTGGTACAGATTTGTATTAAAGCTGTATCCGCAGAGGTCAAGCAACGTCGGCAGAATGTCGTATGTATTGCAGTACTTGGTTATCTTATTGCCGCCCTGCAGAGCGCTGTCTGTGTCCTTTGTGGCGGTGAAGTTTATCTGCGAATATTCCCTGAGCGGAAGCGCATCCACGTTGAGGTCCATACTGCCGCCGTACCAGATAAAGCAGGGCACGTTGTATACGTGAGTATTGTAGAACTCGGAGGCATCGTATCCCTTCATTATGTAGTTCATCTGGTCGTAATAGGCAGAATGGTCGGCGTAGAACATAAATACGGTATCGTCAAGTTCGCCAGTTTCAGCCAGTTCGTTGACCAGCATATTCACGCCGAGGTCGAGGTCCATAATGCCCGCCTGATAACGTTTATAGCGCAGGAACATCTCTTCAAACAGCTCGTTTTCGTACAGGTACTGCTGGTCTATGCCTGTAGTTCCCGTAACATACGTTTCGGGGAATCTGTCTATTATTTCGTAGTATTCTTCAAGTCCCTTGACCTGGCAATTCTCCGTGAAACGTTCCTTTTCCTCTGCGGTCATTTCGTCGTAAGACATCTCACCGGGGGCTTCCGGCACGCCGTTATAGGGATAGTTGCCGAAGTCAATGAGGTCGTTGTACGAACCGTGAGAAATAAGCGTCATCATCTGCGTGAAGAAGGGTTCGCCGTCTTCATGCTGCGTGAACTCGTCACGGTAATATCTGAACACGTTGGAATCCTTATCGAAATCGTAGAAACCCTTTTTGTCCGTATTGCCGGGAAGAAGCGTGAGGTCTTCAAGGAAATATGTGTTATCGTAGCCGTACATCGATTCAAACGACTCGCGGCGGCGATAATAAGAACCGTAATTTATGTGGAAATAATTGTTTGTATACCCTTCGTGGTCGAGTATGTTGGGGAAAGTATAGGGCATTGAATTGCCTATGACGTTTGCAGGCTCGAGCGCGGTGACCGAGGGGTAACTGCCCATTATGGAGAGCGCCTCGGAACAGTTGGTCTTATCCCTTGCATGGAAGTCGGTCATGGCTATGCCGCCCTCCGCCATTGCATAGAGCGTGGGCGTGTATTCCTTGTTTATGACATACCATTCGCCCGATTCAATTACAATAAGAACTATATTTTTGCCGTTTATTGCGCCCGTATAGATGTTGTCACCGTAGACGCTGTGACTCATTCTGCCAGAGGCAAAATAATTATCTATATCCTCTTCGGTAACTTCATCGACATACGTTTCGGGAGAGATTGAGTTGCCGATATTTACCACAAAGTAGCCGTATGTACCAAATTCGCTGAACGCCTTTGCCGTGAATTTCTGTTTGGAATAAAGCTCGCTTTCATCGTAGAAAATACTCAGTCTGTCCTCTTCGGGACGCTGGGCGGCGGCAGCCGAAAAACTTTCAACCGTGAAGGCGTAGAGAATTCCCGCGCAGCACTCCGCAAGCACAAACGCAACAAGCATAAGCACTATGCAGTTGCGCGTATACAGTCCCTTTGGTACGGTATACTTTCGGGTAAATATTATCAGTCCCGCAAGAGAACCGCCGAAAAGCACTACCATTACGGCAATCATCCACCAGTTGAGGAAGCTGGCATCCACAACGCCCGTGACCTCCGATATGAGGTTGAGCATGCTGAAACTGAATACCGTTCCGCTCATCGAATAGAGCGCCTCGTTGGCGATTGAAAGTATAATCTGGAACGCGATAAGCGTAAACATTACGGAAAGTTGTGCCGCAGAATTAGGTATTACGAATATTATCAGCGCAAAAATTAAAATTACAGCCAGGTCCAACCCGAAATATTGCGGCAATACGCCGAAACCGAGCGCAAGGAAAGTTATAATTTCCAGCAGAATAGCAAGGAATATATAACTTGCCGCAAATACTGTCTTTTTAAGGAGTAACCTCTTCATTATGCTGTTTTTCTCCCGCAAACCGCATTAAAACGGCCTGCCTTAAAATCTGATTTTAGGGCGCGCATGCCTGCCCGCCCTGAATTGTAGAAAAATGCGTATAAAATTTACTTTGCAGAGCCGTCTTTGCCGGCACCGTCCGCACTGTCGCTTTCAGTTCCGCTTTGAGAATTTGCGGCAAGCAAATCTCTGATTTCGGCAAGCAACTGTTCAACGGTGGGCTTTGCGGGAGCCGCAGGAGCAACTTCCGCCGCTATTTCAGCCGCGGCACGCGCCTTGGCATCCGATTCGGACATGCCCTGTTTTACAAACTTTTTGGTACGCTTTTTGAGCTCCCTTTCACGCTTGGCAAGCGTGTTGAGTTTGTTGCCCGCATCGCGTACGGTGTTTATTACTTTGACTATCGCAAAAATTACGATGGCTATGAGAATGAAGTCCAGAATTGCCTGGATAAAGTTGCCCCAGTTTATGACCAGGGAATTGGCCATATCCAGAGTTCCGTCCTCAAGATAGACCGCTTTGAGCACAGTGCAGAGCGAAGAAAGGTCGCCTTCCCCCACCGCGCTGTTGATAAGCGGCATTATGATATCGTTTGTGAGGCTGGTTACTATTGCCGTGAATGCGGCGCCGATTACAACGCCGACGGCAAGGTCCAGCACGTTGCCGCGGGAAATGAACTTTTTGAATTCACCCCACAGTTTGCCGAGAGTTTTCATTATATCTTATTCCGAATGTATTTTTTACTTTAAAAGTTCGTTGGCAAGAGCTTCCAGTTCGGCAGCGTTCTCTTCGCCGAAAGCGGCGCGGATTTTTACCGTCTGGCTGAGTATGTTGAGGTCCTTGCAGCCCGAAAGGCGTTCGCGCATGAGCTTTGCCGAAATGGGCGCCCAGGTGCCGTTTTCTATTAAGCCGACCGTCCTCGCGCGGAAGTTGCGCTCCGTAAGGCAATCGATGAACTCACGCATGCAGGGGAAAATTTCAGCGTTGTACGTTACGCTTGCAAGCACGAGTTTGCTGCACATGAATGCCTCCGCAACGCACTGCGCCCTGTCAGAGCGGGCGAGGTCGCGCACGATTACCTGCTTGCCCGCCTTTACAAGTATATCGGCAAGCATTTCTGCAACAGCCTTGGTATGACCGTATATGGAGGCATAAGCAACCAGCACCGCCTCCTTTTCGGGACGGTATGCCGACCACGTATCGTAGAGCGATATATAGTGAGCGAGGTCTTCTTCAAGCACGGGGCCGTGAAGAGGGCAGATTTTTTTAACGTTGAGCTGGCCGAGCTTTTTCAAAAGCTGCTGAACCTGGGGACCGTATTTGCCGACGATGCCTATGTAGTAGCGCCTTGCCTCGTCATCCCAGGGCATATCCACGTCCAGCGCGCCGAATCTGCCGAAAGCATCGGCGGAGAATACAGCGCCCGAAAGCTCTTCATAGGATACCATAACCTCGGGCCAGTGTACGAGCGGCGCCATTATGAACCTGAGCGAATGGCGGCCGAGCTTTATTATGCTGCCTTCACCGACAAGGCAGGTATTCTTTACGTCAAACCCGAAGTACTCCTTTATCATTACAAAGGTCTTTGAGTTGCCCACAACCTGCACGTTGGGATAAATCTTTAAGAAATTGAGAATGTTGGACGAATGGTCGGGCTCCATATGATGGATTACAAGATAATCGGGCTGTCTGTCGCCGAGTATTTCACGTACATTTTTAAGCCATTCATCGCCGAATGCGGCGTCTACGGTGTCGAGTACGGCAATCTTTTCGTCCTTGATGACGTAGGAATTGTAGGACACACCGTCGGGAACCTTGTACATACCTTCAAAGAGGTCTATAGAGTGGTCATTGACGCCTGCATAGTAAATGTCTTCTTCTACTTTGAACATAAATTAAGTAAAAATTATTCCTTTTATAAAATTTTATTTACAATGATATTATATATATTGTAAACGTAGTTGTCAATTTTTTAACAGTTATTAAATTCCCGCGGAAAAATTTGTAAATTTTCCGCGGGAAATTTTTATTTATTTAATTTTTGCTGAAAGTCTGGAGCTTTACCTTACCTGACCGTTGCCCTTGACCACATACTTATAGGTAGTAAGTTCATTCAGTCCCATAGGCCCGCGCGCGTGCAGTTTCTGCGTGGAAATTCCCATTTCGCACCCCAGTCCGAATTCTCCTCCGTCCGTAAAGCGCGTGGACGCGTTCACATATACGGCGGCGCTGTCCACCGCGCTGACAAAATAGTCGGCCGCGGCCTTATCCTCCGTGACTATGCAGTCGCTGTGACCAGTGGAATGTACGGCAATGTGCTCCGCCGCCTCCTTCACGTCCTTCACCAGAGCGACTGCCATCACGTAATCGAGAAATTCTCTGTCAAAGTCGCCCTCGCCTGCGGGTACGCAGTTGGCCTTTCCGCCGAGTATTTTATACACCCCGCCGTCCAGCTTTAACAGCACAGGATTCTGTTTGCGCCCTTCAACCAGTCTTTCCCACAGCATGGGCAGAAATTTTTCGGCTATCGAACTGTTGACAAGGCAGACTTCCATTGCGTTGCACACGGAAGGACGGCTGCACTTGGCGTTTTCTATGATGTTGAGCGCCATTGCAAGGTCTGCGGCGGCGTCAACGTATACGTGGCAGATACCAGTGCCCGTCTGAATGCAGGGCACTTTGGCATTCTGCACGCAGGCGTCAATCAGCCCCTTTCCTCCGCGAGGAATGAGCAGGTCTACAAGGCCGACGGCCGTCATAATGTCTGCCGAGCTCTGGCGCGTGGTGTCCTCCACGAGGTTGACAAACCCCTCGTCCACGCCCGTCTTTTTAAGTCCCGACCTGAGCGCCGCAACTATCGCGCGCGCGGAGTTGAATGCCTCCTTGCCTATCCTGAGAACGCAGACGTTGCCGCTTTTAAGGCAGAGCGCAGCGGCGTCCGAAGTGACGTTGGGACGGCTTTCGTAAATTATTGCAACTACGCCGAGCGGCACGCTGACCTTGCGCACGTTTATCCCGCTGGGTCGGGTTATGTCTTCAAGCACTCTGCCGACAGGGTCGGGGAGAGCGGCAACCTGCCTCATGCCATCCGCCATGCCCGCTATCCTCGACTCGGTGAGGCGCAGTCTGTCAATCATTACGGCAGAAATTTTGCCCTCCGCCGCCTTAACGTCCTCGGCATTGGCCGAAAGTATTTCAGACGTATTTGCAATCAGTTCGTCTGCCATTGCATAAAGCGCGGCGTTCTTCTTTTCGGTTGTAAGAAAGGCCGCTAGAGGCTTTACTCTGTTGGCGTCTTCAAGAATTTCACGCGTCGTTCTCATCTCTTTCCTATAAAGCGCGTTCCCGCGCTCTTTCCCTCCTCTATGTCATACAGTATGGCGGGGTTCTCGCCCTTGGCTATGACCATATCCATGCCGTTCTCCATGCACATTTTTGCCGCCTGCAACTTGGTACACATTCCGCCCGTGCCCAGCGACGTTCCCGAACCTCCCGCCGAACACATGATTTCGGGAGTGATTTCGCGCACCTCGCTCAAAAGCACCGCCTCCTTGTTCTTGCGCGGGTCGCAGGTATACAGCCCGTCTATATCCGTGAGCAGCACAAGCAGGTCAGCACGCACGCTTACCGCCACTATCGCTGCGAGCGTATCGTTATCGCCTACCGCTATCTCCTTGGTGGCTATGGTATCGTTTTCGTTTATTACGGGCACCGCGCCAAGCTCTATAAGCCTTTCAAGCGTGTTTTCGAAATGAGTGCGGCGCTCGGAATTGGCTACGTCGTCCGCGGTGAGCAGTATCTGCGCGACCGTCTGATTGTATTCTCCGAAAAATTTGTCGTATGTATACATCAGCTCGCACTGGCCGACTGCCGCCGCCGCCTGCTTTGTGGGTATATCCGCAGGACGGCTGGGAAGCGAAAGTTTGCTAACGCCCATCGCTATCGCGCCCGAAGAAACTAAAATTACCTCGTTGCCCGCATTTTTAAGGTCGGCAAGCACGCGGCACAACCCGTCCATAAACCTCAGATTAACCTTGCCCGTCGCATGCGAAAGCGTGGACGAACCAACTTTTACCACTATTCTCATAATAAATTCCCGTAGATAGGTATTGCTTAATTCATTCTATAATATTATGGCGATTTAGTCAAATAAAGTGACGCATTGCGCGAAAAGATGAAAAATTTCTGCGCGCTTTGCATTATTTTATGATAAATTAAGCGGCGGAGCCGCTGAAATACAGTAACCCCGCCGTTGTTGAAAATATAAAGATTTGTAGGCTGGTTCAATCAGACAACGCCCTGCGCCATCATGGCCTCTGCCACCTTTACAAAGCCGGCTATGTTTGCACCCATTACATAGTTGCCCTCGTAGCCGTAGTCCTTTGCCGCCTTATCAATGTTATGGTAAATGTTTACCATTATGTTTTTAAGCTTTGCATCCACCTCTTCGAAAGTCCAGAACATTCTGCCCGAAGACTGTGCCATTTCAAGCGCAGACGTTGCAACGCCGCCCGCGTTTGCCGCCTTTGCAGGCAGGAACACTACGCCGTTCTTCTGGAATACTTCGATAGCTTCAAGCGTGGAAGGCATGTTTGCGCCCTCGGCCACGTACTTGCAGCCGTTTTCAACGAGAATCTGCGCCGACTTTGCGTCGATTTCGTTCTGCGTTGCGCAGGGAAGCGCAATGTCGCAGGGAATGGTCCATATGCCCTTGCAGCCTTCGGTGTATACCGAACCGGGAACGCGTGCCGCATACTCCTTGATTCTGCCGCGCTTAACTTCCTTTATATCCTTCACAACGTCAAGATTTATGCCGTTGGCGTCATAGATGTAGCCGTTGGAATCGTACATGGCAACTACCTTTGCGCCGAGGCTCTGCGCCTTCTGGCAGGCGTAAATTGCAACGTTGCCCGAACCGGAAATTACCACCGTCTTGCCTTCAAAGCTGTCGCCGCGCGCCTTTAACGCCTCTTCGGTGATGTAAATAAGGCCGTAGCCCGTAGCTTCCGTTCTCACAAGGCTGCCGCCGTAGGTAAGACCTCTGCCGGTAAGCACGCCTACGTGCTCATCCCTTATCCTCTTGTACTGGCCGAAGAGATAGCCTATCTCCCTGCCGCCTACGCCGATGTCGCCTGCGGGTACGTCGGTATCCGCGCCG
>DVMA01000004.1 GCA_018715195.1 Candidatus Coproplasma excrementavium
TACAGCGAGTATTATTAAATAAAACCGCTTTAATATATTTTCAAAAAGCAGTTTTTATTATATACCAAAACGCCGCTTTAAGCAATTAAAAACAAGTTATATTTAATGAAATTTTGATAAAAGGAGAACAAAACTACGGACAGATTTGCAATTTTCGAACTATTGAAGGCTTTGGGCGGCAACAACGCCCCCTCCGCCGCCGTGCAGGGGCGCGCGGACGATGCCGAAAATAAGACCTCCGACAGCTCCCCCGCCGCAAAATACAGCAAGAGCGATGCTCCGCAGACGCAGTCGGCCGAACAGACTCCTCACGCGCCCAACGTGCTTGAAGGCATAATAGAGCGGCACGAACGCATATCCAACCGCATAAGACGTGGCCGCTGAAAGTTGCCCCGAGCCGCTTGACGCAAAAAAAGTTCCCGCAGACAAGGACGGGAACTTTTTTGCGTTTTTATTTAAATTACTTCTTTAAGATGAGGTGTCTGGGAAGGCCGTCTACCCACAGAGGCGCAATTTCTGCCTGAATGAGCGGGCGGATATAGTGAATGAGCGGCTCCTTTACGTACGTGCCGTCGTCGCTTATCCACTCGTCGGGCACTTTCTTTTCAACGTTGGCTATGAAGTGAACGTCGGCGGGCTCGGTTATGCACATATAGGGGTCGTCCGACACGCGCTTTAAGGTTATAACCTGACCGCTCATGCCCTCGAACGCCGCCTTGACAGCCGCACCGCCCGCGTTGAAGGCCTCGGTCACGTCTATGCGCGAGGTTATGTGAGAGGCGCAGCGCTGCAATGAGGACAGCTCTATCGCCCTCGTCTTTACGCCGTATTTTTCGGCAACTTTGGCCGCGAGGAAACGCGCCGTGCCTGCCAGCTGTTTATGGCCGAACGCGTCCACATAGTCAACGTGGTCGGCAAGTTCGCATACATACCTGCCGTCGGCAATCTTTACGCCCTCGGACACCGCAATCACCACGGAACGCTTCTGCTTGTAGAGTTCGCCCACTTTTGCAAGGAATTTATCCAGGTCGAACACGCGCTCGGGCAGATAGATGAGGTCCACGCCCTCGCAGTCCTCGCCCTTTGCAAGCGCGGCAGCAGCCGTAAGCCAGCCCGCGTTGCGGCCCATCACCTCTATTATCGATACAACGGGATAGTCGTATACAAGACCGTCGCGTATGATTTCCTTCGTGGTGGAGGCTATGTACTTGGCCGCACTGCCGTAGCCGGGCGTATGGTCGGTTATGGCAAGGTCGTTATCTATCGTCTTGGGTACACCCATAAAGCGTATGGGACTGTTTATCATGGCACCGTAGTCGGCAAGTTTTTTGATGGTGTCCATGGAGTCGTTGCCGCCTATGTAGAAGAATGCAAATATTTCCAGTTCATTGAGAATTTTGAATATCTCTTCGTATGTCTTTTCGTTACCCTCGATTTCGGGCAGCTTATAGCGGCACGAGCCGAGGAAGGACGACGGCGTGCGCTTGAGCAGGTCCATGTCGAGGTCGTTTTTTATCTGCGTGGACATATCCACGATGTTCCTGTCCAGAAGGCCCTTTATGCCGTGCACCATTCCGTAGACAATGTCTGCGCCCCTGTCCCTCGCCGTCTTGAACACGCCGAGAAGGCTGGAATTGATTACCGCGGTAGGACCGCCCGACTGGCCTACAATTACATTCTTCATAAATTTTACCCCTTTACTTTTTTTCAGATTTATTTTACTTTTCCCTGCGGACCTCTTCCGCATTTGCAACTGTATTATAACACGGCAAAAGTTAAAAATCAATAGTCACGGTAAAATTTTTTCACACTTTTCGCAAAATGTTTGCAACTATTGTACGATATGACGGCTACACACCCCCTCCGCCGCCAGTTTTCGGTGCAAAAGGCAAGGCGACTTTCGGAAGACGGAAAGGGGCGTTCGAAGACAAGACGGCGGCGCATTGAAAGCCGCGACAGCAGTGGGCGGAAATCGGCGTGCAAAAATGCGTGCGCGCAGAAAGTTTTTCTGCGCGCACGCATTAAGCAAAAAAAATATGCGTACGGAAACCGTACGCATATGGTGTGCAGATTTTTGCGGCATAAGCCGCCTGCCAAGCGATAAAAAGATTATCTCTTGGAGAACTGAGGTGCGCGACGCGCCTTTTTGAGACCGTACTTTTTGCGCTCCTTTACGCGAGGGTCGCGGGTAAGGAAGCCGGCCTTTTTAAGGGTGGTACGGCAATCGGGCTCTGCCTGAAGAAGAGCGCGGGATATGCCGAGGCGGATAGCGCCTGCCTGACCGGTGAGGCCGCCGCCGTATACGTTTACGAATACGTCATACTTGCCTTCTGCTGCAAGGAGCACAAGGGGCTGCATAACGTCGTAACGGAGTACGGACTGGGGGAAATAATCTTCGAAAGACCTTTCGTTGATAACAATATTACCGCTTCCTGCGGGGATGAGGCGAACGCGTGCGATAGCCTTCTTCCTTCTGCCGGTTCCCCAGAACTGAAGCTTTTTCTTTAATGTTGCCTTTGCCATAAATTATTTACCTCACATTCCTTAAAATAAATTGAGCACTTCGGGCTTCTGCGCTGCGTGATTGTGCTCTGCGCCCTTATAGATGCGCAGTTTTTTGATCATTGCCCTGCCCAGTGAATTTTTGGGAAGCATTCCCCTTACCGCTTCGTATACGGCAAGGTCGCTCTTTTCGGCAAGCATCTTCTTGTAAGATACTTCCTTGAGACCGCCGATGTAGCCGGTGTGATAGCGGTAGAACTTATCTTCGAGCTTTTTACCCGTTAAAGCCACTTTATCGGAATTGATGACTATGACGAAATCGCCCGTATCTACGTTGGGCGTGAAAACGGGCTTGTTCTTGCCACGAAGAACTGCCGCCACTTTGGACGCGAGCCTGCCAAGGGGCACACCTGCGGCATCTACAACGTACCATTTTCTTTCTACTGTCTGGGCGTTTGCCATGTAGGTTTTCATTGCTTATAACTCCATTTATGATGTATAAAAACGCTTACCGCATCCGCGGTACCTTATTGCCTTTGCGCAATGTAGGTTTATTTTATTATTTTATAAAATTTATGTCAAGCTGTTTTGAGTTAGGTTTACAAAGTTTTTAAAAAATAATTGTAAATAATTTCACCGACAGGCTTTTTACGCTTTTTTGCGCCGTTTTTGCCGCTTTTTTGTCTGTTTTGCCGCCAATTGACGCATATGTCATTTTTCCCCGCGCCCGCAAAGGCGCCCGCCGCCAAAGCCGCACGGCCGCATCCTCCGCCTTCGGCAGCGGTGCAGGCAGACAGCAGAGCCTGCGCGGCAAAGAAGAAAAGTTGCAGTACGATAAGAGCTTTAAAGGCGG
>DVMA01000036.1 GCA_018715195.1 Candidatus Coproplasma excrementavium
GTGCCGAACTGTGTGCCAAAATCAAAAATAAAACTTTACTTTCTAAATTTTAGCTTGCCTGATTTTTATGTAAAACAAAGCTGAAAATTAAATTAGTTGAACTCATAAAAGACAATAGAACTTGGCAAAAATAAGAAACATTTGCGAAGAGATGAAAATGGTCGAATATAAGAAAAATGACCGTTTTCGGCTTGAAAACGGTCATTTTTTGATTGAAATCCGGCAACGTGTTATCCTCCCGGGCGCTATGTGCCAAGTACTTTCACCGCGGGCGAGCTTAACTTCTGTCTTCTGCCGTTTCCCTTCGGGAGCCTCGGCAGGGCAGCGCTTTGCTCGCGCGATATGGGAACAGTGTACCCACGCCATCATCACCGGAATGGCTCCGCTATTCCAACCTTAGCAGAATACGGCGTGTAACCACAAGATAAACATATCACCTTACGATTAAAACTCATACTTATATAAGCCAATCGCAATACCATGCTCCATTACAAAAATATAGTCATATATGACGGCAAGCAAACGATTTCACCGTTTACAAACAAATTTTTAGGATGGATGATATATACGACATACCGACCGAAGAGAAGAGATTGCAGGAAACGCGCTCCTTTGACAAGACGGGCGACTCTTTCAAGAAGATAATAATAATTGAACGCAACATAAAGCCCCGCCGCGACGGCAAAGGCTATCTTACGATAGGTCTTAGGCAATTTTTACTTGATCCAAACAGTCCGGATTTGTAAAAGGTCAACCCATAATCACAGCGAATATAAAATTTTCATTATATGCAATAAGCGTGGCGCAATATTTAATATTGCGCCACGCTCTCAACTTATTTATTTGCTTTTTTTTGTTTTGGGCGAAGAATAAAAAACGCCCAAACCCCAAAACCTATTACAACGGCAAAATCTATAGCTACAAGCACAGGCCCCCACCACGCAAAAACTGCGGGTTTTACCGTAGGTTCAAAATCGCAGGCGTTCCACGTATCAACAATAGTATACAGAATGTTATGCGCCGCGATCCTGGCACAACTCATATCAGTGCTGTCTGTAGTTTTCAGCGCGCCCTGCATTGATGCATTAAGCCACAAATCATTTCCTGCACGCACACCCTGGCGCACATCCATGCCGCCCAAATCGTCGGGTTTAGCACAATAGTCGGTTATAACCGACCCCTGAAACCCCCATTCTTCACGCAATATTTGTACGTTGAGCGCATAATTTGCGCCTGCCCAAACACAGCCGATGCGGTTAAACGCCGTCATTACAGCATTCGCGCCACCCTCTTTAACAGCTATTTCAAACGGTTTAAGATAATTTTCACGGAAGTTCTGTTCGGTAAACCATGTGTTTACCTTAAGGGGATTGGGGCCCATTTCGCTTGCCGCAAAATGTTTGAGGTAGCAATAAAGCCCTTCCGATTTTGCACCGGATATAACGTTTGCCGCCATTTTGCCGCTTAAAACGGCATCTTCAGAGTAATATTCATAATTGCGCGCCGTATATGCCGACCTGTGTAGATTTACCCCTGGCGCATACCAACCTTTAAGATTTGTAACGCGCGCCTGATCGCCCATAGACTGACCCATACGGTACATCAGTTCCCGGTTCCACGAACAACCCAAAGTAGTTTCACTGGGAAAAGCCGTCCACGTTTCTTTATCCGTTTCGCCACTCCAGTTACCCGTAAGCGAGTTTGCATTGAACCCTGCAGGGCCATCATAATCGGCGAATTTAGGCTTACCTATAGATTCAACGGCCTCTGTGTGAAATCCGCCGAATTCAACAAGCGATTTCAACTCATCAAGGCTCATCTGGTTCAAAAGAAGATCCCACTTATCGCTGTTATAATCGGCAAGCGCCTTCATAAGCTCTTCATCAAACACGAGTTTTTCGCCACTTTTTAAAGATTTTTTGCCGTTAAGTTGTTTAAGCGTAGCGTTTTTATAGATATATTGCTTGTTCCCGCTTTCATCATTGCCGTTGCTTATCATTATTTTTGTAAGCCGCAAGTTGTTTTCCTGTTCAGTTACGGGCATCTTATCTGTATTGTATACAGAATTGAACGCTTTTGACGCACTTTCTATTTCCGACTTATCGGTAGGGTCGGCAGCCCTTTCCGCGGGAAAAGTGCCTTCAAAGTCGGCGCGGGTAAGATATTTCTGGGTTATGCCAACCGTACTGCCATCGGTAGGTACGTTCATGTAAGCGCTTTCGCCAGTAAAACGGTTTTCAACAGTATTGCCACTGACAGGATCTCTGCTGAATATTATGTCCTTGTCAACCACATATTCTGCAGTAACGTAATTGCCTTTAGCCAACGTATGCGAATCTGTGCGCAGCTGCAACGAATAAGTTCCTTCCTCTAAGATGTATGCGCCTTTCCCGCCGTTGGCATAAATGCTGTAAGACGCCATATCATACGACGAAAATGAAAGTTGCACGTCTTGATATCCGCCCGGCTCAATTTCGTCCGTCTTTACAAAATCAACAAGATTTACCTCTGCCTTTTCTATGCCGCTTTCTTTATAATAAGGCGGAATATAGTAAAGCTCAACCACGTCTTTGCCAGTCACGGCACCATTGTTTGTAACGCGGACGGTAAAAGTTACCTTGCTGTTTTGTTGCAGAAAGCCGCCGTTTTCTATAGTTGTTTCAGTTATCTGCCAGCTGAAATCAGTATAAGACAAACCGTATCCGAAAGGATACTGCACAACGCCTTTATAACCTTTGCCGTGAATATTATCAACATTTTTAAAATAGCCTTCAGCATCGGCAGTTTCGTACCATTTGTATCCTATATAAATATCCTCGCTGTATTGCAGATGACCTTTGCCGGTATACTGTTCTGCAGCATACGTATTGGCATATGCGGGGTCGTACTGCGGTGAATAAACATAAGTATCGGTAAGCTTGCCGGAGGGGTTTACCTTGCCGCTTAAAACCATACCGACCGCCCTTGCCGCTGATTGACCTGTAAACCCGATGCTGAGTGCGGCATCAATATTTTCATCCTCAAGGAACCCCGCGTGCATCGCATTGCCCGTATTCAATATAACAATTACTTTGCCGTCGGCAAATGTAGTTTTAATCTGTTTAAGCAGCCGCTCTTCTTCCTTTGAAATATCAAGGTATGTTCTGCTTTTGTCGTCCGCCTGTTCTTTAGGTATTTCGCCTATATTTTCACCGCCGTTGCGGCTTATTACCATAACGGCAACATCTGACTGCCGCCTTGCCTCCGCCATTTTAGCATTTACCTTTTCAAAAGACGGCTCTGCCAGATTATAGGCATTATCTTTTTTTGTTCCACGCTCGAAATCAAAATTTTCATACACGGAAGCAAGATCCTTGTTATAGGTAAATCCGCTTTCTTCAAGGGCCTGCGTAAGAGTAACCTGCCTTGATGGGGAAATTGTGGAAGAACCGCTTCCTACGCCCTTCATCATAAATCCCTGATCATAAGCACCGATGCCGAAAAGATTTACCGTGCGTTCCTTTTTGTTAGCCATATCCAAAGGCAAAGCATTATTTTCATTGCGGAGCAAAACAACGCTTTCCTTGCCCATTTCCACGCACAACTCGTCACCTTCTTTGAGCACGCGTTGCAATTCAGCATCGTCCGCGCTGAAATTATCGCCCGTCCCCGCCAAAACCGACGTAATGGGTTGTTTATATATGTAAGCAAAAATATTGCCGATTATCAACGCAACCAATATAACACCCATAACAAAAAAACATATAATTTTTTTTGCTGTACCGTATTTCATTATTGAAACATACTCCTGTAGTTATAAATAAATTACGGGATCCACACCTTTCAGTTCAGCCTCCCCATAACCGAGATAGTTGAGTAAAGCCATGCAACTGTCTGCCGCTATTTCAGTTAATCCCGCGCCGTTGTAATGAACAAGCCCATACCTGTCGCCAAGCATATAGTCGGGGCGCTTGTTATGATAATTCATCGCTTTTACATTGATCATTATAATATCATCGTTTTCACGGGCAAGTTCGGCTTTTGCCGTTGCAATCCTTGCAACATCCTCTTCCGAAGTAAGCACTACCGTTCCGTCATTTATACTTTTTACATCCAATCCCGTCTGCAAAAGAGCACCAAAGGAAAAACCAAATTCAGACTTAAGAGCGTTATGAAAATTTAAATAGCGGCTTTTATAATCTTGACACGAAGTAGACAAAGTATCTGTTTCACCCTGAAACATCACGTAAAAACAGCGACCGACTTTGTAGCGCCTGCTTTTGTTAAGATAATTAAGGCACGCCCTATATTTTGCAACTATGCTGTTGTACATCGGCTGATTTCCAACAAAAAAGGAAATGCTTCTTCCTCCGTGGGCGGCATGCACCGCCACTATTCTGCGACCCGTCGCCCGCACATATTCAAGGCAGAACTTGGGGACTATACTTGACCCGGAAGAAATTTCAAGCTGACCATCGCCATCGCCGATTGTTTCGCCCACAGGATTTTTTAATTCGGAAAGATGATTATCTGCATATTTGTATTCATACGCGTATCCTTTGGGAATTTCAACTTCTCTGATTTCCGTTTCCCTGCCAACCATATTCGACTGGCCTGTAAAAAGAACCACATCAACCTCTTGCCGCTGTGTATTGCAGGCAACGAAACACAGGCACGCAAGTGCGGCTGACATGCATGCAAGAAACAAGGCTACACTTTTTATGCATTTTCTAATATACAAATTATTCACCGATTACTAATATAAAAATGTACGCGACAGCACATTCAGCATCTATTTGAAAGACTTTGTCTGAAAAGCCATTGCATGAGTCCCTGCGTCTTCATAGCCCTGTCCCAGATATCGTGCCCTGATCCGTCATACTCAACATAAACAACATTTTTGCTGCCCAGTCTTTTAAGTTCAGACACCATATTGGCGGTACCATTTGCGGGAACTACCGCATCGGCCGTGCCGTGAAATGTATAAATAGGAATATCTTTAATAAGTTCTGCCTTAGAAACATCACAACCCCCGCAGATAGGTATCGCCGCCGCAATAAAATCGCCATGCCTTACAAGCAGATCCCACGTGGCATAACCACCCATAGACATTCCTATCAAATATATTCTGTTTTCGTCCACATTGTAGTTATCCGTTATATATTTCAAAACTTTCAACACAGACGAGAGCGGCTTTGATTCTTCAATTTCATTCGTGGAATACTGGCAGTCTGCCCACGAATGAACATCTACCCATTTATAATTTTTGGGACATTGCGGGGCTAAAATTATTGCATCCAAAGGCGGACTGCCTTCCGCAAAAATATAGTTAAGCCCTGCATAAAAAAGCTGACTGCAGTTATCGTCGCCACGCTCTCCCGCACCGTGAAAGAACAACAGAACCGGCAAGGGATTCAGGCATTTTGAGTTACTTACAGGAACATATATACGATACTTCATAGAAAAATCGCCGTCTGTAAAGCTCATT
The DNA here is from genome assembly GCA_018715195.1 of Candidatus Coproplasma excrementavium. Lineage (GTDB taxonomy): Bacteria > Bacillota > Clostridia > Christensenellales > Borkfalkiaceae > Coproplasma > Coproplasma excrementavium. The sequence continues at coordinate 5,468 of DVMA01000036.1, forward strand.
GCCTGAAAATTCGCCCCGCCTATTATTATTTCTTCCTCATCCTCCATTATTTCTTCCTCATCCTCCCGACAGATTGTTGTACCATCAGGCACATAGGCATTTAGTCCGCCCGGATAAAAGGATTCATGCCGGCATGCGGCAAGCGCAACAAGACTTTTTTTATAATTAATTTTATTCATCCTGAGGTTGTTTGTTTATCGCACCTTCCGCTTTTTTGCGCTTTGCATGAATTACAAACGAAGCAACCAACATACCTGCGCTTATCGCCGCAAGTACGCCGATAGTTGCGTCGATAGCAATAATGGCAGTCTTCCACCATGGCGTTACGCTTATAACGTAGGTGTCTCTATCAAAATTATTCATTGCATTAGTGCGTACAACATTATAAATGAGGCGCTTTGCAGCATTTCTTACTGCCTGCATAACAGCTGCGTTGTCTTTATATTTTTCAAGCTCGGCGGCAAATTCGTTGTTGGCATCAAAAGAATCTGTTCCCGCCATTACGCCATCAAGAAGCGACATACCGCTGCTCTTTGTTACCCAGTCGGATATCGTTATACCGTCGTATCCCCATTCACTGCGGAGAATATCCGTCATCATTTCTTTGCAGGCACCGTTCCATTTTGTACCTATCCTGGTGTATGCACTCATTGTTGCGTTTGCTCCGCCATCTTTGAATACTATTTCAAACGCGCGCAGATAAATTTCTCTGCTGGCCTGTTCGTTAGACCATACCCCGCAATTAATTCTGTTGGTTTCCATATCGTTGAGGGCAAAATGCTTGGCATACGCCATGCAACCTTTTGACTGTATACCTATTGTTTCGTAAGCTTCGCATACGCCTGCAAGATAGGGGTCTTCCGATGGATATTCAAACGCGCGGCCGCCGAAAGGCGAACGATGCATATTTACTCCCGGCCCGTAAATACCGTTGTAGCCAAGATAGAGCATATCTTCGCTCTTATGTTCGCCCACGCGCCGGGCTATATCTGTATCGAACGAAGCGGCAAGTATCCCCGCACAGGGATAAGCAACAAACACAAAACCGTTTTCTTCGATAAGCTCCTGATTAGGCACAGAGAATATATATTTGGTATCTTCACGCTTGGTTATACCCACAGGCCCGTTTTCCTGATATGATTCTGGAAGGGCGATAGATGCTGCGCCATGTATTTTATGGAACGAAGAAGAAACCATTGTGATCTGTTCGCCCTGGGACATCTGGTCAAGCAGTTCGTCCCAAGCGGTCTGCCATTCGGCGTTCCAGTCAGCACTGCGCTCGTCCAAGGGTGCATTGATAAAATCGAATGCAACCCTGTCACCGCTTTTCACGTCGGCAATTTTTACACCTTGAGATAGCTTTGTGCCGTTAAGCTGCTGATATTGGGGCATAGTGTAACCGGTATCGTCAGGTACCGTATCGCGCTTGAGGTCTTCCGCCATTTCCTTGTTGAGTACAAGCTTAGCAGCTTGCTTAGGATAAGTTTCACCCCAATTGCTGCGGGAAAGATAGGTAACGGCGTTTGTTCCCCTGTTTTTGTACTTATTTATATCGCCGCTGTCAAGACGGTTTATAATTTTTTCACCCGTAACTTCAGATACGGAATAAGTTGAAAAATCTTCTTTGCAATATATTGCGGCAGTTGAAGTTTTGTCGGATACGCACCCTGTAGAAGGGTTTCCGCCCATAAGCTGATCGGCCTCCGTGCCAAGAATTTTATTGAGCGCGGCGTGTGCGTTTGCCGCTACGGTAATATAATAATCGCCCTCTTCAAGTATATAGGTTTTCTGCACGTTTGCGTCGTAAGTTTTAAAATTATCTTCCTCTACCTTAATAGTAAGGGTCTGATGACCGCCATCTGCCTTAAGGTTGTCCGTCTTTGCATAGCCAACAAGTTCAACGGCAGATTTTTCTATTCCGTTCTTTTTATCATAGCCGGTATAAGGTTTCTGCAGATAAACCTGCACCACCTCCCTGCCGTCAACGTCACCAGTGTTCGTTACCGTTACGCTTACGTTGTAATAATATGCTCCGTCGCTGTCGCGAAGCCTTTCAGAAACATTGAAATCACTGTATTCAAAAGTAGTATAAGAAAGTCCGTAACCGAAAGGAAAAGCGACTTCGGAAGCATAATCCCAGCCGTCTTCCGACATTTTTGCGCCGGCAGAAGAGGTTGCATCGCCTTCACCGTTCACGCAGTCGGCATATCGCGTTTCATAATAGCGATAACCAACGTAAATCCCTTCCTGGTAAACCATGTATCTGCCGTAGTAGTCCTGCTTGGCGTTCGGTCTGTCGCCGTAGCCTTCGCCGTTAAGAAGACTATCGTTGCCATAAAGATAATTGCCGTCGTTTACTGTTGCGGGCGCACTGTTAAGGTCGTATGCCCACGTATCGGGCAATCTGCCTGAAGGATTGATTTCACCTTTCAGTATATCGGCAACAGCATTGATGCCGGTAGAACCGGGCTGGCCTATCCACATGCAAACGTCTATGCCGTCGTAATAAGCCGCCACGTCCTTCATCTGCACAGGATTGCCCGTATTGAGAAGAAGAACCACTTTTTTGAAAGTACCCTGGTTTTTAAGGCGCACCACATTGGTTAGAAGTTCATCTTCCTCATCCGAAAGTCCTAGATAACCGCCCTCCGCAGAAGTATTTTCCATATTGTTGTTGTCGTTATCGCCGACAAAGTCATCTTTGTTTTTGTAGTTATAGTGAAGGTCGGAATACTCCCCGCCAAGACGCGATAACGTAACTATGGCAACGTCGCCGTAATCGACGAAGGACTTGCCCGCATTGGCTTCAATTATCTGCCAGGGGGCCTCATTCACTTTCCACTGCTGCCATGGAACACACTGCCACGTAGGGTGAGTCATTCTGTAATCTTTTGCCGCCCCGCTTTCATATACGTTCCAAAGCGTTTCGTTTACTTTAAATCCGCGGGATGTAAGCGCGTCTTTAAGAGTTACCGTTCTGTCGTCACCTTTAAGAACATCGTAAGTGCGTGACCAGCCCGAACCGGAACCCGATTCGACAAGACTTACCGAAGCGTGACCAAAACAGCTTATCTTTTCGCCGCCGCCAAGGGGCAGGGCTCTGCTTTTGTTCCATAACAAAACAGTGCCGGCCCCCGCCGCCTCCTCTATCATGGCAGCGTCCTCTTTGTAACGTTCTTCGCCGCTCTGTTTGCTTTTATCATAATCGGATGAAAAGTACACATCATCGGAAGCATTAACTGCTTTCTTTGTTCCAACGCCGAAAGTCATGTTTATTGCGTTCTCATTTTTGAATGCTATACTGGTACCTATTATCAACGCAACCATAAGTATGCAGAATATTGCCGTAAGAACCGTCCACAATACTCTGGAAAATAATCTTTTCACTCTACGCTCCTGCTATCAAATAAAATCTGTAATTTCGTAATAAGCTTTTTTGGGTCTGTGGTTAGATTTAAAAATAAAATTCTTGCTGCCGGAGGTATCCACCGCTCCCCACAGCGTAACGCTTGTAACAGCGCCCGCACCTTCTCTCCACGGGGTTGAGTATTTACGGCATATATCAAAAATTTTACCGTAAAGTTCGGCTTGCTCACTTTCTTTTCCGAACAACGATTTACCGACCATTACTTCAAGTTCGGTCAGATGCACGTCAAGGCCAAGCCCTGTATAAGCTTTTATTGCGTCCTCAAAATTTTTTATGAACGCAGCTTTATCTTCTTGGTAGTCGTTCAGCCAATAATGCCCCTGCATACCTATACCGTCTATGCGCACACCGTCGGCCTGCATATCCTTTACCATCTGCACGCACGCATCGCGCTTGGCCGGAATATGCATAAACCAGTCGTTATAAAACAGTTGCATATCGTCGTAGCCGTATTCGCGGCAGACCCTGTCCGCCGTGCTGAACGAGCGCCAGATATAGTCGCGGCCGCACATGCCGTAAAAATCATAGCGTATGGTAGAATGTCCGTCGCCAAAACGGTCCGGGTCATTTTCACTGCTTCTGTAAAACTCGCCGGAGGCAAGCTGCTCTTCAGAGGGATCATCTACAAGCGCCTCGTTAACGACATCCCAGCAATATATAACATCGTCACCGAAATGCGTCATTGTATTTTCAATACGCTCGTCGATAAGTTCCAGAACACGCTCTTTATCTGTTGCCTCTTCCTCAAACCAGGAAGGCACATTCTGATACCATATAAGCGCATGCCCGCGTACAATTCTATTATTCTGCCTTGCCCAGTTAACGATATTGTCCGCCTCCGCATAATTATATTCGCCCTTTTCGCCAGGCTCCATTATGCCCCACTTCATCTCGTATTCCGGGGTAATGCTGTTGAAGTGATTCAATATATCACCGTAACTTTCAATTATGCTTTTTTTGCAACACGTTCCTATGGGAAAATAATCGCTGTACACATCACAAAGGTAAGGCACAGGCTCGTAGCTGCAACCGCTTATACTTATCAGCGCCGCAACGGCAAGCGCAAAAAATGCTGTTAAGCCCCTTTTAATTTTCATAAGTATACCTCTCAGAAAATGGTTGCAGCGCAATGTTGCCTTAAGCTGCATTCGGCAGCGGAGGACCCTTGAACAATATTTATGGAAGAAGTCCCCCGCTGAGCCGATTGATTTGAAATTTAAACGTTTATACAACGGGCGTGCAAACCATGTTACTTATTGTGATTGTAAGAGTATTATCCGCCGTTATGCTGGGAGAAGTATTAAGCGTAAAGCGTAGCAGCCTGTTTGTATTTTTCACGTCATAGGTAAACTGCTGGGGCTGATCCGCCACAAAATCAGGCAGCCAAGGGAATGTGGCATTTTTAAACTGCACCCATTTCCCTGAACGATTGCTTGTTACATCACAGGTAAGCGTATAATCGCCCGTGCCTTCAGGCAAGTATACAAGCGTATAGTTTTTGCCGGACTCAAGTTTATCGAAAGTAATTGATACCGCTCCGCCGTTGTAAACTGCTTCGGCCACTCCCGCTGACGCGTCGGTATAGTAATACCACACGCCTGCTTTGGGGGGCTGATTCTGATTAGCTATTTTTTCAAGATTATAGCTGTCTGCCGAAGGTTCCTGCGGTTCTTCGGGATCATGCTTTTCAGAAACTTCTATGTCGCTGATTTTAAAAGTAAATAAATTTTCCGCACTTGCCGAAATGTATGGATTGAAATCGAACTTGAAGGGTTTACCTGCCTGGACCGTTCCGTTGAAAGTAAATTCGACGGGCTGGTTGGCGCTGAGAGTAAGCCATGCAGACTGGCCGTAAGTTGCATTGAGCACCTGCACCTTTTTATTGTCGGAATCGTTACAGTCTTTGTTCAGCGCTATGGCAGCCTTTAACGTAAAAGGCTTTCCTTCTTCAATATCTGGCATATATACAAGCCTGTACTGCTTGCCGCCCTGCATTTTTGAAAACGAAAACGTTACCTCTCCGTCGGCATGTTCTGCACGGGCAATTTCGTACTGCCCGTCTTCGGCATCGGTATAGTAATACCATTTGCCCGCTTCAACGGGATTATTCTGGTCGGAAAGCTTTTCAAGCCTGTATAGATCTGCGGGAGGTTGCGGTTCGGTCTCGGTTAAAGTAAAGCCCGTAACTTTAAGTTCAAATTCGTTGCAAGGCTGAATTGCAAACTTCAAAGGCTTTACAGTAGCGCCCGCAGGATAAGAAATTTCGTAAGTTTTTACAGTTTCAACGCCGCTTTCAAGCGTCATCCATTCAGTTCCCGCTCCGTTTGCACCAAAGTTCATAAACTGAATTATCTTGCTGCCTTCAGTGGTGCCGCACGTTTTGTTTACAGTTATACTGAACGTAAGTTTGTAAGTTTTGCCTGCCTCTATTTTAGGAAGATATACAAGGCGCAGCTCTGAACCGATTTTAGCTGCTGAAAAATTAAGCGCGCCGAAGTTATAATTCTTTACAGAAATATCGTAAGAGGATCCTTCTCCTTTAAGCCAATAGTTCCACGTTGCCGAAGCCGTAGGCACATTGTGGTCTGTAATCTTCTGAAGTTCGTAGCCGTTGCAGTCAGAAACAATAAAATCACTTACGGTAAGAGTGTACTTTTCGCCTTGAGCAATTTGTATGGGCGCAATCTTGAAACCCATGGCAACTCCACCGTCTATTTCGCCGTCAAACACGTAGTCTATAGTGGCGCCTGCCTCTGTTACAACCGGGACAAACTTATCACCGGCACATATCCAAAGGGTTGTATTTTCGGCAGTACTTGCCGCACTGAAAGTTAATTTGCAGCTGAAAGTATATTTCCCTCCTTTGGGTACGTCTGGCAGATAAACAAGGCGGTAATCTTTATCGGCAGCCATTGCAGTGAAAGATAATGTCACCACTCCGCCACTGTTACCACTGTCGTTCGTTATGGCGTACTCACCCTCAGCAGCGTCAGTATACAAGCCCCATACGCCCGCATTTTTTATATTGGCAATATCAGAGATAATTTCAAGTTCTACAGGTTTTGCCTTTACGCTGATAGTGCAGACAGCTTCGGTATTGCTTACTCTTGCTTTTACCGTTGCCGTGCCTTCACCCACTGCCTTTACAACACCCTTATCGGATACGGTAACGACGGACGAATTATCTGAACTCCATTCCACATCGGCATTTTCAACCACTTTATCAAATTCCTTTACAGTAGCTTCAAGGGTGAATTCTTCGCCGTTTATAAGAGTTTTTTCCGAAGCACTGAGTATAAGTTCCCTTTCACCCACCTCTACATCACAGGTGGCCTTTCTGCCTCCCGCATTCGCAGTAATGGTAGCTTTGCCGGCCTTTTTAGCTGTTACGCAACCGAGCTGTGTTACCGAAACCACATCGCCGTTACTGGTCGACCAGCTTACAGATTCACCATCTTTAAGTTCTTTAACAGCTAAGTCGTACCTGTCGCCAACGCACAAAGCTATCTCGGAATCGCTGAGCGTTATATCTTCAGGAGTAGAAGCACAGCCTGAAAAAACACCGCTTATCGCGCCGAACATCACTATTGCCGCAAAAAATACGGCCAATATTTTTACAAAATTATATTGTCTGCTTTTCATTATTTTATCCTCCTGCACGAGCAATGATTATTGCAACCAGATGCGCTTACTCGAAATCGCCGAATGTAGCTATTGCCTCGTAAGCCATTTTAGGGGTAAGATCCTGATTGAAAATATGACTGGTCGTAGAACTGTCGTCAGCCGCGCCCCAGAAAGTTATGCCCGTTACATAGCCGGCACCCTCTTTCCATGGAGGAAGCTTCTTTGAATATTTGCGGCAAATTTTGAATATTTCGCTATACATTTCCGCCTGATCCTTTTCCTGCTGTTCGGTAAGTTTGCCACCCGTTGCGCCTTTTACCGTTATTTCAAGTTCGGTGAGCTGGAAATCAAGACCTAGTCCTGTATACGCCTGTATAGCCGTTTCAAAGTTTGTAAGCCATTTCTTTTTGTTGCTGGTGTAAGATTCAAGCGTGTAGTGCGCCTGTTCCCCTATGCCGTCTATACGTATGCCGCCCTGCTGCAAATCGTGTATCATCCTCAGGCAGGCATCTCGCTTCATGGGGTTAGTAAGGTCGTAATCATTATAAAACAGATCCATATTGTCATAGCCGAATTCGCGGCAGGCGTCATCTGCCATCTGGAAAGCCTGCTGAATAAAATCTTCGCCTATAACCTTTTCCCAGTCCAGACGCCAGTACACAGTTTCGCCTGTGCCGGGATCTTCCTGATCCTTTCCGAAATGCCTTGCATCATTTTCGCCGTTACGATAAATTTCTCCGGCCTCAATCATCTGTTTGGTGAGCGGTTTTTCTGCGTCGTCCCAAGGGATAAGCGCCTCGTTAACAACGTCCCAGCAATAAACCGTTTCATTGCCGTACTGTTCCATAGCCGAATAAATACGGTTACGCATTACTTCAAGGCCCAGCTCTCTGTTTTCAACGGTTTCGCCTATCCTCAGATCCTTT
>DVMA01000037.1 GCA_018715195.1 Candidatus Coproplasma excrementavium
TTGCCGAACTGGTCAACGACGTGCTGAATATGTCCAAGATAAGTTCGGACATAAATCAGATAAACAAAAAGGTGTTCAACCTCACCGATTTTCTGTACGGCATAATGCAGAAGTTCGAATACCTTCACGAAATGCAGGGGTATGAATTCGAAGTTGACATCGACCCCGACCTGTATACCTGCGCGGACGAGGGCAAGATAGGCCAGGTGCTGTATAACCTGATATCCAACGCCGTAAACTATACGGGCGAGGACAAAAAGGTGTTTGTCAGTCTGAAGTATATAAAAGATGAAAACCGCATCCGCTTTACCGTGCGCGATACGGGCAAGGGCATTTCGAAGGAGGACCTGCCCTCCATATGGAACAGATACTACCGCGTAAAGGAGACGCACGCCCGTCCCGTCAAGGGTACGGGACTTGGACTTCCCATAGTAAAAACAATACTTGAAAAGCACGCCTTTGATTTCGGCGCTGACTCCGAACTCGGAAAAGGTTCGGTGTTCTGGGTAGACTTTCCAGAAGTGCCCACAGAAGTACCGGCTCTTCCCGAACCCGAGAAAAAGCAGGACGAAGAGGTACGCTGAAAATTCTGATTGCAATTCAATCTCCGCAGAAGTTATCTTTTGCGGAGATTTTGTTATGCGTGCGCCATACGGATGAAAAATATGTTTAAACAAATGTTTACGTTTAACAAAGCGGGCAAAGAGTGCAATAGAGTTGTAAAAGAGGCGTTTTGGGTTTATAATTAAATGGAATAATCTATTGCGCGGCGGCGCATTGTTACGCGGAACTATGGAATTTAAATTACATTCAAAATTTCAACCCACGGGCGACCAGCCCGAGGCCATAAAGGAGCTTACGGAGGGGGTACTGGACGGCATACGCACGCAGGTGCTCCTCGGCGTCACGGGCAGCGGCAAGACATTTACGATGGCCAACATAATAAAAAACGTCAACCGTCCCACGCTTGTCATTGCGCACAACAAGACGCTTGCCGCACAGCTCTGCAATGAATTCAGAGAGTTTTTCCCAGAAAACAGGGTGGAGTACTTTGTATCTTACTACGACTACTATCAGCCCGAAAGCTATATTCCCTCGACCGATACCTATATCGAAAAGGATATGAGCCTCAACGACGAGATAGATAAACTGCGCAACTCGGCAACGGCGTCACTCGGCGAAAGGCAGGATGTGATAGTGGTGGCGTCCGTATCCTGCATATACGGTCTGGGCGCGCCCGAAGAGTATTTCAGACTGTCCATATCGCTGCGTCCCGGAATGGAGATGGAGCGCGACGAGCTTATAAGGCGGCTTGTTGAAATACAGTATTCGCGCAAGGATATAGACTTTCAGCGCTCCTCTTTCCGCGTCCGCGGAGATACGGTGGAAATTTTTCCCGCGGGCAACTCCGAAATTGCCGTGCGGGTTGAGTTTTTCGGCGACGAAATAGACAAAATATGTGAAGAGGACGCCGTCACGGGCAACATTATATCCGAACTCAAACACGTGTGCATATTCCCCGCCAGCCACTATGCCGTCGGTTCGGACAAGCTTGAGCACGCCCTGGCGCTTATCGAGCGTGACATGAACGACGAGGTTAAGGCCTTCCGCGATGCGGGCAAGCCGCTCGAGGCCGAAAGGTTGCAGCAGCGCACCACGTTTGACTTGGAAATGATACGCGAAATAGGCTATTGCAGCGGCATAGAAAATTACAGCCGCTACTTTGACGGCCGAAAGCCTGGCGAGCCTTCGTTCACTCTGCTCGATTACTTTCCCGCGGGCAAGTTTCTCGTTTTCATAGACGAGAGCCATATGACCATACCGCAGATACGCGCCATGTACAACGGCGACAGAAGCCGCAAGGAAAATCTTGTCAATTACGGTTTCCGCCTCAAATCGGCGTACGATAACCGTCCGCTTACATTTGAAGAGTTTGATGCGCGAGTACCTCAGCTTATCTGCGTTTCGGCAACGCCCGCCCCGTACGAACTGGAGCAGTCGGGCAATACGGTTGAACAGCTGATACGCCCTACGGGACTTCTCGACCCAATAGTTGAGGTAAGGCCTACAAAGGGTCAGATAGACGACCTGCTCGGCGAAATAAAAAAGACGATTGCCGCAGGCGGCAGAGTGCTTGTAACCACAATGACAAAGCGAATGGCCGAGAGCCTTACAGACTATCTGAAGGAACATTCGCTCAAAGTAAAGTATATGCACAGCGACATAGACGCGCTTGAGCGAATAGACATAGTCAACGGTCTGCGCAGCGGTGAATTTGACGTGCTGTGCGGCATAAACCTTTTAAGAGAGGGTCTTGACCTGCCCGAAGTAAAGCTTGTGGCCATACTCGATGCCGACAAAGAGGGCTTTTTGAGGAGCGAAACGGCGCTTGTGCAGACAATCGGCCGTGCGGCGCGCAATGCCGAAGGCAGAGTAATAATGTATGCCGATACAATAACGGGCAGCATGAAGCGCGCGATAGACGAAACAAGCCGCCGCAGGGAAATACAGGATAAGTACAATAAAGAACACGGCATAGTTCCGCAGACGATAATCAAGGAAGTAAAGAGTACAATAGGCATAACGGGCAAAAAGAAGGCGGGCGATGATATCAAGGCCGCCGATATCCCCGCAGAGATAGAAAAGCTGAAAGCGCTTATGGCGGTGGCCTCCGCACAGCTTGATTTTGAACGCGCAATAGAGATACGCGATACGATAAACGGACTCAAAAAGCGCATGCGGACCGCAGGCAAAAGCGTGCCTAAAAAATAAATTCAATCTGAAAATAAGGTATTATGAAAGACGAAATTTTTGTCAAAGGCGCAAAGGAAAACAATTTAAAAAATATAGACGTACACATTCCCCGCAACACTTTAACGGTGTTTACGGGGCTTTCGGGCAGCGGTAAGTCCACGCTGGCGTTCGATACCATTTTTGCAGAGGGTCAGAGGAGGTATATAGAGAGTCTCTCTTCCTATGCCCGCCAGTTCCTCGGACAGATGGAGAAGCCTGACGTTGAGTCCATAGACGGACTCTCCCCCGCAATTTCAATCGACCAGAAGACCACCTCGCACAACCCGCGTTCCACCGTCGGTACCGTCACCGAGATATACGACTATTTCAGACTGCTGTTTGCGCGCGTGGGCATACCTCATTGTCCCAAGTGCGGCAGAGAGATAAGAAAACAGTCCGTAGACGAAATTGCCGACAGAGTTATGGCAATGCCTGCGGGCAGTAAAATAATGGTGGAGGCGCCTATTGCGCGCGGCAAAAAGGGCGAATTTGCAAAAGAGCTTGCCTCCTTCAAAAAGAGCGGCTACGGCAGGGTCAAGATTGACGGCGCCGTATACGACCTGCAGGAAGAAATTCACCTTGAAAAGAATATAAGGCACAATATTTCTGTAATACTGGACAGACTTGTAATCAAGGAAGGCATCTTAAAAAGACTGACCGACAGCCTTGAAGCCGCGTTGAAGCTCGGCAACGGACTTGTAATAATAGACAGCGGCGAAAAAGAGGAGCTTTATTCTTCCAACTATGCCTGCCCCGACTGCGGCATATCCATTGAGGAGATAGAGCCGCGTCTCTTTTCTTTCAATACTCCCTGGGGCGCCTGCCCCGAATGTTCGGGCCTCGGGTTCAAGCAGATAGTCGACCCCGATTTAATCTGCCCCGATAAGACCAAGACTCTGCGCGAGGGCGCAATAAAGATAAGCGGGTGGAATCTGGACAGTTCCACCGTAACGCAGATGTATATAAACGCGCTTGCAAAACATTACAATTTCTCTGTGGATGTGCCCGTGAAGGACCTTCCCGAAGAGGTTTACAATCTGCTTATGTACGGCAACGGCGGGGAGCTTATCGACCTCGATTACCACGCGTACCGCTTCAACGGCAGCTATAAAACGGCATGGGAAGGCTTTGTGAACAATCTGCAAAGGAGATATAACCAGACTTCTTCCGACAGCGTAAAGTGGGATATAGAGCGCTATATGCGTGTCACAGACTGCCCCGTCTGCCACGGCAAGAGACTAAAGAAAGAGGCGCTCGCCGTTACCGTCGGCGGCAAAAACATCGCGCAGGTGTGCGATATGGCCGTAGACGACATCGCCTCGTATGCTGATTTTTCATTCTTTACCCCCACGGAGCATATGATTGCCGACAGCATAGTAAAGGAGATTGATAACCGCATAAGTTTCCTCAAAAACGTGGGACTCGGCTATCTTACTCTTTCTCGCAGTGCGGCTACTCTCTCGGGCGGCGAAAGTCAGCGAATAAGACTGGCCACGCAGATAGGCAGTGCACTTACGGGCGTGCTGTATATCCTGGACGAGCCCTCCATAGGTCTGCACCAGCGCGACAACGAAAAACTGCTCAACTCGCTCAAAGGTCTGCGCGACATAGGTAATACGCTCATAGTCGTTGAACACGACGAGGACACCATCCGCGCGGCCGACTATATCGTTGATATTGGTCCCAGAGCGGGCGTGCACGGCGGCGAAGTGGTTGCGTGCGGCACTCCTCAGGACATTATGAATGAGCCGAAGTCCATCACCGGCGACTACCTTGCGGGCAGACGCAAAATAGAGGTTCCCGCCGTGAGAAAACAGCCTGACGGCAGATATCTCAAAGTTTTCGGTTGCAGACAGAATAATCTCAAAGGCATAGACGTGGAGATTCCCGCAGGACTTATAACAACGGTTACGGGTGTTTCCGGTTCGGGCAAGTCCAGTCTTGTCAACGAAATAATCTATCCGTTCCTTGCAAACAATTTGAACGGCGCGCGCCAGCAGCTTGGAAAGTTTGATAAAATAGAGGGACTTGAATACTTTGATAAAGTAATTGCCATCGACCAGCAGCCGATAGGCCGCACGCCCCGTTCCAATCCCGCAACTTACACGGGCGTATTTACAATGATACGCGACCTGTTTGCAGCTACTCCCGACGCTAAAGAGCGCGGCTACAAGAGCGGCAGATTCTCCTTCAATATCAAGGGCGGCAGGTGCGAGCATTGCGAAGGCGGCGGCATAATTCAGATAGAAATGCACTTCCTGCCCGATATATACGTCCCCTGCGAGGTGTGCGGAGGCAAGCGCTACAACCGCGAAACATTGGAAGTGAAATACAAGGGCAAGTCAATTGCAGACGTCCTTGATATGACGGTAGAGGACGCCGCCGAATTCTTCAGACCGATTGGCGCGATATACAACAAGCTGGCAACGCTTGTGGATGTGGGGCTTGGATATATCAAACTCGGACAGAGTGCGACAACGCTTTCGGGCGGCGAAGCACAGCGAGTAAAACTTGCAACCGAGCTTTCAAAGCGCAGCACTGGCAAGACGTTCTATATTCTTGATGAACCCACTACGGGTCTGCATACCTACGACGTTGACAAACTCATTAAGATACTCGCCCGTTTAAGGGAGGGCGGCAATACCGTACTTGTGATAGAGCACAATCTTGACGTGATAAAGACTTCCGACTGGATAATCGACTTAGGCCCGGAGGGCGGCGACAAGGGCGGCACGGTAATTGCCTGCGGCTCGCCCGAAGATATAGCGGCACACCCCGAAAGTTATACGGGTCAGTTCCTAAAAAAAGTTTTGAACGACTGAAAATTTTAAATTTTTCGGCAATGTAAACTCTTGTTGCGGCGGAAATGTCAGAATTCCCTTGCAAAAACCGCTGTAAGGCTGTATTATTAAGCCATAGACAAAGGAGCGAACAGGCTATGACATTTGCTGAAAAATTTTTTAACCTTCGCAAAACAGCGGGACTTTCACAACAGCAGGCGGCAAAACGGCTTGGCGTTTCCCGCCAGGCAATATCGCGCTGGGAGAACGGTACGGCATTGCCTGACTCGCTGAATATTGCAGGCATATGTACCGTTTTCGGTGTTTCGGCAGATTATCTTGTAAACGACGACCTTGAAAACTGCGTATCCATTGCTCCTCCGATTGAGGAAAAAATTCCGAATATAAAAAAGGCGGCAAGCCGCGGAATATGGTTTCATATTCCTGCGCTTTTGCTTGAGCTTGCAGGCATCGCGTGCTTTGTATGTTCTGCAGTAACCGCGTTTTTCGTGCTGTTTTTCATCGGTCTTGCATTTTCGCTTGCAGGAATAATTACAGCCGAATATCTGTTTTCTGCAACGGAAAGGGAGGTGCGCTCCTCGTTGAGAAGAAGATATTATAAAAGGAATGTATGGCTCTTTTTACCTGTGCCGCTGATCGTGCTTTCAGTTGCCATATCGTATGCCGCGGCTGTAAGCTCGCCCGAATACGGTTCTTTTACTCTGCCCGTATTTCTGATTACATTCCTCGCGCTTGTGATTTATTTTTTCATAAGCCTTATGCTCACTATATTTCTTACAGATAAAAAATAATTTATTCTGCGGCGCAACAGCGCCGCATTTTTTATGCGCAAAATCTATCGCGCGGGAATATGCTGATAGTACAATTTCAGTTTAAAGGAGCAAATGAATGCCGTCACCTCTTACAGCAAAACAACCGTTTCCTTCCACGGACGATATCTGTCCCGATGCGTACTCGCTGCGCGTAATCTCACCGGCCTATGCCAGTCCCGTAGGCGAGCTCAACGCCATACTTCAGTATACATATCACGCGCTCTGTTTCAAGGCGAAGGGATATGAAGAATATGCTGCTACCATTGAAGATATTTCTGTTGCCGAAATGTTGCACCTTGAACTTTTAGGCAGCACCATAGCGGCGCTTGGCGCGGCGCCCGTATTTACAGCCAACCCTCCGGGTATGTACAACTTTTATTCTGCCAAATATGTTACATATTCACGTACGCTCGTATGCATGATTGAGGACGATATCCGCGCCGAAAAGCAGGCTATACGCGGTTATGAGCGCATGCTCTGCATGCTTAAAAATGAAAAGGTCAAGGCGATAATTGCGCGCATACTGGAAGATGAACGCCTGCACCTTGCCGCATTTGAAAAGATTTTGTGCGAGCTTAAAACCTGATAACCCTTTAAAAGTTGACATTGGCGGCGGCGTAATATAAAATTAAATAAAAACTTCTGAGAATTATTTGATTATGTATTGCGATGTTGCCATAGTGGGCGGAGGCGCTTCGGGGCTTGCCCTCGCGGCGCTTTTAAGCCGCCGTACAAAACTTAATATCTGCGTATTGGAAGGCGGAGTACGCCTGGGCAAAAAGCTGGCCGCAAGCGGCAACGGGCAGGGCAACGTAAGC
Organism: Candidatus Coproplasma excrementavium; assembly: GCA_018715195.1. GTDB lineage: Bacteria > Bacillota > Clostridia > Christensenellales > Borkfalkiaceae > Coproplasma > Coproplasma excrementavium. Next base: position 7,225 of record DVMA01000037.1, read on the forward strand.
AACGTGCATATGTCTGAAAAAAATTATTACGGCGGCGGTGCGGCGCGCGGATTTGAAATCATTTCGCGCTACGGCGAGGTGTACAAAACGCTGTTCCACGGCCTTTTCACCTGCGATGAGCGTGGCAGAGTGTACCCCGCAGGCAGACAGGCGTCTTCGCTTTCCGACAGTCTGATTGCCGAACTTGCCCGCGCAAAGGTGAACACATTAACGGGAGTAAAGGTTACCAAAATAACAAAGAAGGGGCTGTTTTGCCTTACTCTTTCGGACGGAAGGCAGCTTGACGCGCTTTACACAGTACTATGCGTGGGAGGAAAAGCGCAAAAACAGTTCGGCACAGACGGAACTTCATATGCGCTTGCGCAAAGTTTCGGCCATACGCTCACAAATCTGTATCCCTCGCTGGTACAGCTTAAAACGGACACGACCTACATAAAGACTCTGCGCGGAATACGCGCCGACTGCGAGGTAAGGGCGGTCGTGGACGGAAAGGAAGTAAAGAGCAGTCGCGGCGACGTGATTTTTACCGAATACGGAATATCGGGCAATGCGGTCTTTTCCGTGTCGCCCGCTTTTGCGGGACACGGCGGGGATGTTATTATCAGTTTTGCCCCCGAATTCAGCGAAAAACAGCTTAAAGAAGATATTTTGTCAAAACAGTTCCTCGGTTACGAGGCTACAGAGGTACTTGCCCTTACACTAAACAATCAGATAGGCAGGGCGATAGTAAAGCGTGCGGGCAGCTCTGATGCGGCGGCGATAGCCTCAGTTGCAAAAAATTTTGTGTTACCGGTATATGGCACGCTCGGTTTTGACTATGCGCAGGTAACGCGCGGCGGAATAGATATGACAGAAGTCACGGACGAGCTTGAAAGCAAGCTCTGCCGCGGTCTGTTTTTTGCGGGCGAAGTACTGGACATAGACGGCGACTGCGGCGGCTACAACCTCACCTGGGCGTTTGCTTCGGCAGAGCGGGTTGCGCAGACTATTGCGGAGAGAACGAATGATAAAGCGCATAGATAACCTGAAAATTCCCGTCGGCAATGAGGACGGAAAATTATACGAACTTGTAAAAAAGAAGGCCGGGGGAAGGCTCGGATACTTTAAAATAATAAAAAAATCGCTGGACGCGCGCAGTAAGGATAACATTTTCTGGCTGTATTCAGTGGCGTATTCCGCCGAAAAAGAGAGTGAAAACAAGCCTCCGCTTGAAAAGATTGAAAACGCTCCGCGCGTATGCGTAATCGGCAGCGGTCCTGCGGGACTTTTCTGTGCGGTAAGGCTGTGCGAGAGGGGTTATTCACCCATAATACTCGAACGCGGCCGCAATGTGGACGAGCGCATTGAGCGCGTAAACACATTCTTCAGCAAGAGAATACTTGACGAAAACTGCAACGTTCAGTTCGGCGAGGGCGGCGCGGGCACGTTCTCCGACGGTAAGCTGAATACGCAGACCAAGGACGGGTTCAACCGCGACGTGCTCGAAATTTTTGCACGTTTCGGCGCGCCAGAAGAGATTTTGTATCTCAATAAGCCGCATATCGGCAGCGACAAGTTAAAACCTGTACTCCGCAATATCAGAGCTTATATAGAAAGTTGCGGCGGAAAATTTTTATTCGGCAAAAAATTCAGCGGCTTTTCCTCTGAAAACGGTGAGCTACGCACGGTAAAATACGAAGATGTTGAAAGCGGCGAATGTGACGAAATTCCCGTGAGCGCCGCGGTGCTCGCGGTAGGTCATTCCGCGCGCGATACGTTTGAAATGCTCGCGGCAAACGGAATTGCAATGGAACCGCGCGACTTTGCCGTGGGCGTAAGGGCGGAGCATCTTTCTGAAAGCATAAGTTTTGCCCAGTACGGCAAAAACTATAAGCTGCTGCCTGCGGCAGACTATAAATTAGTTTCCCACGCACACGAGCGCACGGTATTCACATTCTGCATGTGTCCGGGCGGCGTGGTAATTCCCGCCGCAAGCGAAAGAGGAGGCGTTGTTGTAAATGGCATGAGTGACTACGCGCGAAACGCAAGAAATTCAAACTCCGCGCTGATGGTTCAACTAAACCGCGGCGACTTCGGCGAAGGACTGTTCGACGGAATGAACTTCCAACGAAAAATTGAAAGGCTTGCATATGAAGCAGGCGGAAAAAATTATTGCGCTCCCTGCCAGCTGTTCGGAGATTTTGCAAAGAACAGAATTTCAGAAAGGTTCGGAGAGGTACAGCCTACCTATGCCGCGGGCGTAACATTTGCTCCGCTTGGTGAGGTTCTTCCCAAAGTTGCGGTGGAGGCGCTCAAAGTCGCCATACCTGACATGGATAAAAAACTTAAGGGCTTTGCCACGCCCGACTGCGTGCTGACGGGCGTGGAAACACGCTTTACTTCCCCCGTGAGAATACTGCGCGGGGCAGACAGACAGAGCGTTTCACTTAAAAATTTATATCCCTGCGGCGAGGGCAGCGGCTATTCGGGCGGAATTACAAGCTCAGCGGCGGACGGCATACGCACCGCAGAATATCTTTACGGCATGCACCGCGAAAATAATCATTAAAAAGATATTGCTTTTTCATACGTTCAACACATTGAAAAGATATAATGCTTGATGTAAAAAGGAAGGGAGCGACGGAAAAGTTCTCCCGACTGTAAAAAAGACCACACATAACTTTTTTCATATTCTCTCGTCCAGGGGCCGCGCATTATGCGCGGCCTCTGCCCTTTAAAATATAAGATACAGCAAAACGAGGCGGCGCAGTTTCCTGCGCCGCCTCGTTTAAAAGGGGTAAAACTTATTATATAGTTTCAACGCTTATAAGGTTGGCATTGCCGCTCTTGCCGTTGGGCTTGCCGCCGGTAAGAACAATCTTGTCGCCCTTCTTGACAAGTCCCGTTGCAACAGCCGCGCACTTACCGAAGTGGAAGAGTACGTCTACCGAGGAATATTCCTCGCTCATAACGGGAATTACGCCCCAGCTGAGTGCAAGCTTTCTGTAAGCGCGCTCGTCCGTGGTCATGCCTATGATATCTATCATGGGACGGAAACGGGAAACGAGCTTTGCCGTGTAGCCCGAACGCGTGCAGGCTACTATGAGCTTTGCGCCTATATCCTCTGCAAGAGTGCATGCAGAGTGGGAGAGTGCCTCGGAAAGATTTTTGATGTGATAATCTTCGGGCTTGATGTAGCTGATGTACTGCGTGTTTTCCTCTGCCTGTTCGGCAATTTTAGCCATTGCCTTTACAGCCTCTACGGGATGAGCGCCTGCGGCCGTCTCGCCGGAGAGCATTATTGCGGAAGAGCCGTCGTATACGGCGTTAGCAACGTCGGAAATCTCCGCACGGGTGGGACGGGGATTGGTTATCATCGATTCGAGCATTTCGGTAGCGGTGATGCTGCGCTTGCCCTGAACGCGGCACTTGTGAATTATCATCTTCTGAATAGCGGGAACTTCTTCGAAGGGAACTTCCACGCCGAGGTCGCCGCGGGCAACCATTATGCCGTCGCTGACTGCAAGAATTTCGTCTATGTTGTTTACGCCAGCGCGGCTTTCGATTTTAGCAATTATTTCAATTTCGCCTTCGGGTGAACCGCACTCTTTCAGCCAGTTGCGTATATCAATTACGTCCTGTGCACGGGATACAAAGGAGCAGGAGATGTAGTCTATGCCGAGCTTTACGCCGAAAGCTATATCGGACTTATCCTGTTCGGAAAGGTAAACCATGTCGAGTTCCTTATCGGGGAAGAACATGGACTTTCTGTTGGAAAGCACGCCGCCGACAATGGTCTTGCAAATAACTTCGGGCTTTTTGACTTTAACAACCTCAAAAATCATGAGGCCGTCGTTCAAAAGCACCTTGTCGCCGGGGTTGAGCTGTTCACAGATGCCGCCGAAGGATACGGAAACTTTTGTCTGGTCGCCTTCAATCTTTTCAGTGGTGAAGGTGAAGGGATCGCCCTCTTTGAGGGTGATTTTGCCGTCTTTGAACGTTCCGATACGGAATTCGGGGCCCTTAGTGTCAAGCATTATGGCAATGGGAACTTTTTTTCTTTCTCTTACCCTTTTTACCTTTTCGATTTTATCGGCTTGTTCTTCATAAGTGCCGTGCGAGAAGTTGATTCTTGCAACGTTCATGCCTGCATCGATAAGTGCGGAAATTTTTTCCTCAGTATCGCTTGCGGGACCGAGCGTGCAGATGATTTTTGTTTTTTTCATTTAGTGAAGTACTCCTGATAAAATTCTTTACCGCATATATTCTAAAATAAAATTTTTAAAAAATCAAATAGTTAGTCAAAATAGTTACAAAAATTTTTTTTCGGTGTTATAATGTAAAGGAATCCGAGTTAATCATACGGTCGCGGGCCGCTTGCGCGGCGTGAGGAAAGTCCGAGCATCGCAGGGCAATGATGCCTGCTAACGGCAGGAGGAGGCGACTTCAAGGAAAGTGAACAGAAATATACCGCAGAGTTTTTCTCTGTAAGGTTGGAATGGCGAGGTAAGAGCTCACCGTCGCTTTGGTAACAAGGCGAGCCAATTAAACCCCATCAGATGCAAGATTGGGTCAGGGGCTGCGTTTAATCGCGGGGCTGCCCGTCCGTCCCTGGCTGTTAATATCGCTTTAACTTATCGGTGACGATAAGTATAGATAGATGACCGTACACGACAGAACTCGGCTTACAGATTAATCTCGGATTCCTTGTTTAAAACTTACGGCGGCGCGGAAATAACTTTCTGCGCCGCGCCCCGTTTAAAGATATTATATATATTATGGTACAATCTTTACCGTGTATTCATACTCGCACGGCGTATTGAAAACGTCTGCGCGTACCTCGTCCGCAAGGCAGTCCGAAAGGTAGCATCTTCGCGCCGTATCGTCAAGTGCACGCGTATCGCTCATGCTTACGATAAGCGGCAACGCCGACTTGCCCAAAGCGGCAAAGATTTTATCTTTCATGCTTTCGCGTACGGCAAGCGGCTTTATATAAGTTCCGTGTTCAATGTATTTTTTAGCGTCGGCGGCGTACAGTTCCAGCGCGTTTGCGGCAAGTATCCGCCTTATGCGCGAGGAGGTGTACCTTCGTGCGGTACATTCAAAGATAATCTCTTCTGACGGACGGTTGCGCAGACCGCGCAGTTTGTTTTCCAGTCCCTCGCTGCAACCGAACACATCTTTCAGCTTGTCGCCGCCTGAAATAAGCGCATACCTTGCAACGGCGTCCCAGCGCTCCTTTGCACAAGCCGTGTCGACTTGGGAAAGCGCTTCGGCAACAAAGCCGGGCACATTTTTAAGCGCAGATTGTTCGTTTATGTGCGCGCGTATCGCGCTTGCGGAAGAGAAGTCGGAATACAGCTTTTCGTCCGAATATCCGCCGCCAATGCGTTCAATCGGCAGAATGTCGATTTGTCCGCCGCGGGACAAAACAGAGCACGCATACCTTACGGCAAGCACGCCGTTGGGGGAGGAGATGAGCTCTGCGTTGCCTCCGCACTCTTCAAGCGCTCTGACTGCGGCACGCTTGTAGCTTTCGCCGCCCGCAAGGCAGGCTTTGAGCCTTGCATTGTATTGCTCGCCCGAAAGTATTTTCGCAGCCTTAAGAATGTCTTCTTTGTCGGCCTTTTCGCATCCGAAAGCCAGACAGCAGACTTCGGGTATGGCGCTCAAAATGCTCACCGCGCCCTCGGCAAACACCTCTGCGGGAGCAACGGAAAAAGCTGCAGGCAACTGTATTACGCAGTCCGCGCCGCCAAGCACGGCGTGTTCGGCTCTCAGAAATTTCGGCAGTACCGCGGCCTCTCCGCGCTGCGTGAACGACGCGATCATAATGCACAGCACCGCGTCGCAGCCCGAAATGGCTTTCGCGCGTTCGATAAGATATTTATGCCCGTTGTGAAAGGGATTGTATTCGCATATTATGCCGCAAATTTTCATAATGATACCGCTAAAATATCAGTTTTAACCTTTACATTGCAAAAATTTTATTATATAATAGTACCGTAAATGACCTGCGGGTAACCGCTTTAATGGCATTATATATCAAAAACGTTGATAAATAAAGTGTTTTAAGGAGAAATTTCAATATGGCATTACTTGATGACATCAAGAAGAAGGCAGCCTCCCTTAAAAAGACAATCGTTCTCTGCGAGGGCGAGGACAAGCGCGTGGTTGAAGCCGCTGCGCAGATCACAAAAGAAGGCATAGCTAAAATCATTCTTATCGGCAACGAAGAAGAGGCAAAGAGGGTTGCACCCGGCGTTGACCTTACGGGCATCACGCTTGTGGATCCCCTTACTTCCGAAAAGACTGCCGAATATGCAAAGATACTTTACGAAGCAAGAAAGGCGAAGGGCATGACGGAGGAGCAGGCCGCAGAGCAGGCCAAGGACAGAACGATGTTCGGCGCGCTTATGCTCAAAGCAGGCGACGTTGACGGCTACGTATCCGGTGCCTGCCATTCCACGGCGAACACTCTTCGTCCCGGACTTCAGGTTGTAAAGACCGCTCCCGGAATAAAGACCGTTTCCAGCTGCTTTATAATGATTGCACCCGAAGGCGGCAACAAATACAATCCCGACGGCGTTGCAATTTTTGCAGACTGCGCAATCAACATCGAACCCGATGCTCAGCAGCTTGCCGATATAGCAATTTCTTCCGCAAAGACTGCAAAGACGCTTGCAGGCATAGAGCCCCGCGTTGCAATGCTTTCCTTCTCTACCAAGGGTTCGGGCAACGACGACAAATTCTTCAAGTCCGTTCCCAAGATGCAGGAAGCTACAAAACTTGCCAAAGAGATGGCTCCCGAACTCGCTCTCGATGGCGAATTCCAGTTTGACGCGGCTGTCGCTCCCGAAGTAGGCGAGCTCAAGGCTCCCGGTTCCAAGGTTGCAGGCCACGCAAACGTATTTATCTTCCCCAACATCAACGCAGGCAACATAGGTTATAAAATTGCCCAGCGTTTCGGCGGTTATATGGCCATTGGCCCCGTATGCCAGGGCTTTGCAAAGCCCCTCAACGACCTTTCCCGCGGCTGCAATGTGGACGATATAGTTGCTACCGTTGCCGTTACGGCGCTTCAGGCTGAATAATCGGAGATGGAGAGAATACAGAAATGAAAATACTCGTAATCAACGCAGGCAGTTCATCGCTTAAATATCAGCTTATAGACATGGAAACGGAGGGCGTTCTCGCCAAGGGCGGATGCGAAAGAATAGGCATCCCCGGTTCCGTTTTGAAGGCAAAGGGCAACGGCAAGGAAAAGGTGTTCAACCAGGATATGCCCACCCATAAGGTTGCCATAGAGCTCGTGCTTGAAGCTCTGCACGACGACGAAATCGGCGTTATCAAGTCCATGAAGGAGATTGACGCAGTAGGTCACAGAATAGTGGCCAGCGGCGAGTACTTTAAAAAGACTACGCTCGTCACCCCCGAAGTCATGAAGACCCTCGAGGAAAAGACCTTCGAGCTCGGTCCCCTTCACAATCCTGCAGCGGCTACGGCAATCCGTGCCTGCATGGAGGTTATGCCCGGTACGCCCATGGCGCTCGTTTTCGACTCTTCATTCCATCAGACCATGCCCGAAAAGGCATATCTCTACGGCATCAAGTACGAAGATTACAAGGCATACGGCGTACGTAAATTCGGCGCACACGGCACCAGCCATAAATTTGTATCCCAGGAGGCTGCAAAGTACCTCGGCAAAAAGCCCGAAGAGCTTAAAACTGTCACCTGCCACCTCGGCAACGGTTCTTCCATTTCTGCAGTGGACGGCGGTATCTGCGTAGATACTTCCATGGGCTTTACCCCGCTTGCAGGCGTGCTTATGGGCACCCGTTCGGGCGATATAGACGCCTCCGCAGTTGAATTCCTTGCACGCAAAAAGGGTCTTTCACACGCCGATATGGTAACTTACCTTAACAAGCAGTGCGGCGTTGCAGGCATTTCCGGCGTTTCCAGCGACTTCCGCGACCTCATTGCAGGCGAAGAGCAGGGCAACGCAAGGTGCAAACTCGCACTCGATATGTTCTGCTACCAGACCAAGCGTTTCGTGGGCGCTTATGCGGCCGTTATGGGCGGCATCGACTGCCTTGTGTTCACCGCAGGCATAGGCGAGAATACTCCCCGCGTGCGCAAGGGCGTTTGCGAAGGCCTTGAATTCCTCGGCATAAAGATGGACGAGGCTAAGAACGAAGCAAAGAATGACGGTTCTATCCGCGACATTTCCGCTGCCGACAGCAGAGTCAAGATACTCGTCATTCCCACCAATGAAGAGCTTGTCATCGCAAGAGAGACGGCTGAACTTCTGTAAAAAATTGTATAGCCGTTTACAAAATAAGTTGACAAAAATTCGGCTATATACTATAATTGCATAGTCGGTTCGGTATGATTATTGACATTGCCAGGCAGATAGCCTTAAAAAATTTCCGCGGCAGTTTTTGCTTTGAGTATGACTGCCCCAAAGACCTCGTTATTCTCCCCGCAGCCTCAGTGGAAGGCAAAGTAAAGGTGGAGGGCGAGTATGAAATATTTGAAGACGATTCCGTCGGCGTACATCTTAAAATAAGCTATCTTCTTGCAGGGCAGTGTTCATATTGTCTTGAACCTGCAAAAAAGCAGATAGAGTATGAACAGGATATCCTCTATCTTACCGAGGACGACGGAGAAAATTATTCGTATAACGGCTTGAAAATAAATCTTACCACTGCCGTAAACGATGCTGTTCTTTTCAGTCAGCCGCAGGTTCTTTTGTGCCGCGAAGACTGCAAGGGCATAGAGATTAAATAAAGAATAACAATAAAGAGGTGTAGATATGGCAGTACCCAAGGGAAAACAATCTAAGAGCAGAACCAACAGCAGGTTTGCAAACTATAAGGCAACGGCTCCCACTCTGGTGGAGTGCCCTCATTGCCATTCCATGATGCAGGCGCACAGGGTTTGCGGCAACTGCGGTTACTACGATAAGGTTGAAGTTGTAGCCGAAAAAGAAAAGAAGAACTGATTTCAGTTTCAATTAAAAACCGTTCGGCGGGCTGCTTTTTTCAGGGCGGCCCGCTTTGACGTAGAATTTTATGCGTAAATATTGCATAATTATCCGCAGCAAAAAGCTGTCTGTAATTTAAATAGACAGCTTTTTGCATATTATTTTTATTCAGAACTGTTTGTCGCTGAGAGGTAAAGAGTTTTTAAAGGCAATCTGACGATATTAAAAATGTACTCATTATTAAAATTTATTTGTAATATAGTTTGTTTCAAATAATTGACAATCGTCATTTCCGTTGCTATAATTAAATCATATAAAAAAAGTAGGAATTAACGGAGAACATAATTTGAACAACACATATTCGGTCAGCGGCATGACCTGTTCTGCCTGCTCATCGGGAATAGAACGCGTTGTCGGCAAAATGGAGGGAGTCAACAAGGTTGAAGTCAGCCTTATGGGTAAGTGCATGACTGTCGACTTTGATGAGAATACTGTCTCCGAGCAGGCCATATTCGAGGCTGTGAAATCGCTGGGCTATGGAATATATCACGAGGGCGAACAGCCCAAGGGCAAGGAAGTTGCGCAGGATAAGCGGCTGTTTGTGCGCTTTATAATTTCGCTGTGCATACTAATTCCGCTGTTGTATGTATCCATGGGGCATATGGTTTCCTTCCCGCTCGGCGCGCTCTCGCCCGAGCGCAATCCGCAGTGGTTTGCCTTTTATCAGTGCATACTCACGGCGGCGGTGATAGGCGTAAATTTCCGTTTCTTTACAAGCGGCGTAAAGGCGCTGATTAAAAAAGTGCCCAATATGGATACGCTTGTTGCGCTCGGCGCAGGCGTTTCGTTCTTGTACTCGTTTGTAATGATGATTCTCATTTTTGTGCACGCAGGCGAAGATGTTGCGCACGGATATACAATGAACCTATACTTTGAGTCGGCGGCAACCATTTTAACTCTGGTTACGGTAGGCAAGTGGCTGGAGGAAAAATCAAAACGCCGCACGGGCAGCGAGATTGAAAAACTTCTGCGCCTTGCACCCGACAAGGTTACAAAGGAAGTGGACGGAAAACTTATCGAAGTACCCGTCTCGCAGGTTGCGGTAGGCGATATCCTCGTCGTAAGGCAGGGCGAATATATCCCCGTAGACGGCGTGATAACCGAAGGCAACGCCTTTATAGATAAATCGGCAATAACTGGCGAAAGTCTGCCCGTGGAAGTGACGGTCGGCGACCAGATAACTTCCGCCGCACTCAACAAGAGCGGCGTGATAAAGATGCGCGCACAGAGAATAGGCGCGGATACTACGCTCTCAAAAATTGTTAAAATGGTGCGCGAAGCGGGAGCATCCAAGCCGCCCATCCAGAAATTTGCCGATAAGGTTGCGGGCGTGTTCGTACCCGTCGTTACGGCCATTGCCCTGCTCACTTTTGCAATATGGCTGATAATCGACGGTAAATTTGTGCCAGAACATTGTGTTACATACGCAATAAGCGTACTGGTGGTTTCCTGCCCGTGTGCGCTGGGACTTGCAACGCCCGTTGCCATAATGACTGCGACCGGCAAGGCGGCGTCTCTTGGCGTGCTGTATAAGGATGCCGAAAGTCTGCAAAAGGTTTGTCACGTAAACGCCGTTCTTCTTGACAAGACGGCCACTTTAACGGAGGGCAAGCCGCGCGTTACAGACGTGATCACTTTCGGAACGGACGAAAAGAAGGCGCTTTATATTGCCGGCGGAATTGAAAAAAATTCCAATCACCCGCTTGCAAAATGCATAACCGACTACGCGGGAGAGGGCGCTCAGACGCAAAGCTTTGAATACATTGTGGGCAAGGGCGCCAAAGCCACGGTCGACGGCACGACTTACCTGCTCGGAAACGAAAAACTTGTATCTGCAACAACGATATCCCGCAAGGTAAAGGAGTCGGCAACTTCTCTTTCGATGCAGGGCAAAACGGTTATTTACCTTGCCGACGAAAAGTCTGTAATTGCGCTCATTGCCGTGGCCGACACTCTTAAGGAGGGTAGCCGCGAGGCCGTTGCTCTGCTGAAAG
>DVMA01000038.1 GCA_018715195.1 Candidatus Coproplasma excrementavium
GCCGCCCGCGCCGAAAGATTCAATTATAAGGCCGTCGCAATGCGTATCGAGATAGTCGAAAATATCTTCGCTCAACCCGGGTATCATTTTAAGAACAAACACCTTTTCGTTGAGCTGACGGTAGAACACAGGTTCGCCCTGAGGCTTTCTGCCTTCTATGTAATAAAACGGTCTGCCTTCTCGCATTACCGCCACGGCGGGGAAATCAATGCTGGAAAAGGCATTGAAACTGCGCGTACGCGTCTTTTTGGCACGCGTGCCCAGAATTACGCTTCCGTCAAAGACAATTCTCACGCCGTATGCATTGTCGTCAGCGCAGAATAAAAACGCATCCGAAAGATTGCGGCGGGCATCTGTATCGCGCGAGTAGACTGACTTCTGCGAACCGGTAAGCACCACGGGCTTTGCGTTGTTCTGAATAAGGTATGAAAGCGCCGCCGCGGTGTATGCCATTGTATCCGTGCCGTGCGTTACCACAAAACCATCATAGCGGGAATAATTTTTTTCCACTATCGAAGCAATTTCAAGCCAGTGGGGTGCGTGCACGTTGGTACTGTCCAGATTGAACGGCTGAACGGTATCCACGGAACAGACCTGGGCAACTTCGGGCACGCAGGCAAGAAGTTCGTCAGAAGATATGGCAGGCGCAAGCCCTTCACCCGTCTCTTTGGAGGCAATGGTACCGCCCGTGGCAATCATAAGAATGTGTTTCATAAATACTTCCGTTAAAATATAATTGGAGCGGTAATATGCCGCAACTAACGCATACCGTGACAATTTATATACTAAAAAAACCGAGATAATTATACAGCTGAACTATCGCTCCGTCAACAAAATTGCGGCACGTGAAAAAAGTTTTGAGATGACGACAAAATTACGCCACGCGCGCCGCGCAGTATTGACAAGCAAACTGTCGGCATAGTATAATTAAGTCAGTTATGCGGAGGATATGAAAAAATGAAAAATAAAGTTGTTACCGCAGCCGTAGCCGCGGTTATGTGTGCGGGAATTTTTTTCTCCGCCTGCGAAAATGCAGGCAGAAGCATACTGCTGGGAGAACCCGCCGCACCCGCAGAGTTCAGCTACGAGGAAAGCCGCGACGAGGGCTTTGAATCGCTTAATAAATCGGCGCAGAAATTTGCAGCGGAATTTGCAGCAGCGGCCTGCAACCTTGACGCATATGGCAAAAACTTTGCAGTTTCACCCGTTTCAATGTATTCCGCCCTGGCACTTGCCGCCGAATGTTCCTCAGGGGACACGAGGACGGAGATTTTAAGCGCGATGAATACCGACTACGCCGCTCTTTCAGAAAATTATTCAGACATTTACCGCTCGCTTTTCGAAGAGAGCGACACCGCCCTTTCTTCGGTAGGAAATTCGGTATGGATTGACAGCAGTATAACTGCCGACAACGACTGCATAAATACGCTTGCGGAAAAATACGGGTGCTACTCCTATTCGGCAGATTTTGCTTCAGACAACGGAAATGCAAACCTTGCGGTAAAGCACTTCATAAAGCAACAGACCCGCGGACTGATTGATGAAAATCTGCAACTCGGCAAGGACACGCTGTTTACGCTGATAAATACCTTTTATTTAAAGGATACCTGGAACATGTTCGGCGAACAGCTTGATATGACAAAGGACGAATATAAATTCACCGAGTACGACGGCGGCACAAAAAACACAAAACTCATGCAGGGCAACTATGCGGGAATAAAAGTGTTCGACGGAGGTAATTTTACCTCCTGCTACGCCCAAACAAACATGGGCTATACCCTTACCTTCATTCTGCCCGACGACGGAGTGAGTCTTGACAAAGTATTCACCGCAGAGAACATTTCGGCAGCGATGTCGGCTGACTATGACGGTACAGACCATGAAAATAAAATTCACTACCATACGCGCTGTCTTTTCCCCGCATTTTCAGCAAGTTATAACGGCGACGTGAAGGACATTCTGCGCGGCATGGGAATAAATTCTCTGTTCGAAGCGTACGCCTGCGACCTTTCTTCCCTTATGCCCGATTTCAGCGGCGCATACTGCCCCGAAGTAAAACACATTACCAAGCTGAAAGTTGACCGCAGAGGCATTGAGGGTGCAGCCATCACCGCCATTCCCACGGCAGGCAGTCCGGGGCCCGACGGATATGAAAACGTTTACCTCGACTTTGTCGCAGACAGAGCCTTCGGCTTTATTATTTCAGATAAATATTCCACGCCGCTGTTTGCAGGCGCCGTGGCAAGCATCTGAAGGCTGAATTACTGCAAAAACAGATACATTATTGCCGACTATTGTGAAAATAAAAAAACAGACATTTATGTTTGCATAATGTGTTGCGTGCAGTAAAAAAAAGATTTATAATAAAAAATAGCGGCCGAAAAGTCCATTATCTTTTTTGTCAATTTTGAGAGGAAAATATGAAAAGACAAGCATTCAACCCTTACCTGCCCGAAGGCAAATACCTGCCCGACGGCGAGCCGCACGTTTTCGGCGACAGGGTGTATGTTTATTGCAGTCACGATAAGCCCGCGGCAAACAGATTCTGCACGGGCGACTATGAGGTGTGGTCGGCGCCCTGCTCTGACCTATCCGACTGGACCTGCAAGGGCGTGGCTCTGCCCAGAAAAAATAAATACAATAAAAGCGGCGTAAAATGCATGTGGGCGCCCGACTGCACGCGCGGCGCTGACGGCAAATACTACCTTTATTTCTGTTTCGGTTTTGAAAACCGCATATGCGTTGCGCGCAGCGACACGCCCGACGGCCACTTTACCATAATCGGCTATGTAAAGCACGAGGACGGTACGACATACGGCAAGGCTAAGGACGATATTATGTGCTTTGATCCCGCCGTATACACGGACGAAAACGGTCAGACCTACCTCTATTCGGGATTTGCTCCCGGGAGAATGATACGCACGGGCCTCAAGCTCAAAGGGCTTAAAAACGTAAGCGGCAAGGGCAGCCAGGTCATGAAACTCAAGGCCGATATGCTCACGCTGGACGGAGAACCCGAAATGGCCGTTCCTGGATGTACCGCATCGGCGGGAACGGGATTCGAAGGCCACGAATTCTACGAGGCCTCCTCCATGCGCAAAATCAACGGCAGGTATTACTTTATCTATTCCACGATAAAGAGCCACGAACTTGCTTACGCAATCGGCAATTCGCCTATGGGGCCTTTCACATTCGGCGGCGTTATCATTTCCAACGGCGATTTCGGCATAGGCGACCAGCCCGATAAGGCCAAGACATACTGGGGCAACAACCACGGTTCGGCCGCTCAGATTAACGGTCAGTGGTACATATTCTATCACAAGCAGACAAACAAGACCGAACAGTCGCGCCAGGGATGTGCGGAGAGAATTGAAATTAAGCCTGACGGCAGCATTGAACAGGTTGAAACGACCTGCTGCGGACTCAACAACGGTCCACTTTCGCAGATGGGCACTTACCCCGCATACATAGCCTGCAACTTAAGGAGCGCGACAGGCGCATGCAAGTGCGCATACGGCCCGTTCAAGCGCTGGACGTACGCCAAACACCCCTGCATAACCCAGGAGGGCGGCAGACAGTTCATTCAGAATTTAAGGCGCGGCGCGGAGGCAGATTTCAGATACTTTGACATTAGGAATCTTAAAGCCATCTCGGCCACCGTACGCGACGGCGAGGGCGCGCTGGAAGTTTTTGTGGACGGTCACGAGCATCCGTTTGCCAAAATTCCCATCAAAAAAGAGGAAGGCTGGACCACCTTTAAAACCTCCTGCTCTCTGCCCGACGGAATACATTCGCTCGCCTTCAGATATAACGGCGAAAACGACTGCGATTTCCTCGATTTCACGCTCATTGACTGATTTAAAAAAGCCGCACTGTTTGTGCGGCTTTTACTATTTTTTCAGATTTTTAAATGCCCGCGGCGTATGCCGCGGGCATTTATCATACATAAAATCATTCGCCGAAAATTTCTTTGCGTGAAGGCATCGCTGGAATTGCGCCTACGCGCGCCACCACACGGCTTGCCACTTTGTTGCCAAATGAAAGATAGTCCTTTATCTCTTCGCCTGGCTCTGAAAGTTTGCCGCGGGTTATTCCGCTTTCCAGAAGCTTATAAAGTACCGCGCCCATGAATCCGTCACCCGCACCCGTTGCGTCTATGCAGTCGCAATTTTCGGCAGGTACGGTATAGTGCTTGCCCTCCACCGTGTACACGGAAGCTCCGCTACCGCCGCGGGTTATGAAGAGCAGTTTTGCGTCTCCGCGGAACATATACTTTACAGCCGCATCTTCATTGTCAGTATCGGAGATTGTAAGCAACTCCTTTTCGTTGACCTTAATTATGTCG